>NZ_BAABDL010000089.1:0-35338 GCF_039539605.1 Amphibacillus indicireducens
AAACAATTTTTGAATAATAAAAGTGCACAAAGTTATCTAGCAAAAAGTGCACAATTCTACTTGACAGTTACACTAGATCGTTTTGGAGAGATATAACGTGTTAATCGCTTGGTCAAGTTCTTGTGAAATTGCCACAAGTGCTTTTGGATCATTTGTTTCAAGGTACTTTTGATACATGTCACTTCTTAATTGTTCTATTTCTAGTGTTGTTTTAGTCGTTAAACGACAATTAGCAAACGTTTTTATCGAGCTTGCCCTCCTTTTTTATTGATCTTTTTTAGTTTAGGCGAAGATGAGTGGATTGTATATAGCGATAACTGTCTAATTTTGTCTTTCTTTGTCATAAGATAATTTTTTTCAATCAAAAACCTCTCTATTCGATAATAGAGAGGCTTTAAGTCTAGTTTATCAACCAGTATTGCGTAATCCAGCTGCAATTCCATTGATCGTTAGTAAGACTTCTTCAAGTAATTTTGTATATTCTTGATCTTCATCATCTAAAAGACGAAGCTGATTCAACAATTGAACTTGAATTAAATTAAGTGGATCGACTAGTGGATTTCTTAATCGAACCGACTCTTTAATATTCGGTTGATGATCCATGAGCTCTTCTTGTTGAGTAATGTCTAAAACTAATTCTTTAGTCAGCTCATATTCAGCTTTGATGTCGTTGAAAATGCGATCGGCAACTTCAACATCATCAACCATTTCTGTGTAAGCTTGTGCGATATCCAAGTCTGCCTTTGTTAAGGCCATTTGTAAGTTATTAATTGTTGCTTGGAAGAATGGCCAGTGAGCATACATTTCACGCATTAATTCGATATCATTTGTTTTATCGATATATGCTTTTAAGCCTGTTCCAGTAGCGTACCATGCTGGGATTAACTGACGGGATTGCGTCCAAGCGAATACCCATGGAATTGCTCGTAAGTCCTCGAATTTTTCGCTACCTTTACGCTTCATCGGGCGCGAACCAATGTTGAGTTCACCAAGTTCATTTAAAGGTGTACCTTGGTTGAAATATTTTAAGAAATCCGGATCGCCAAAAACAAGATCTTGATATTTTTTAAAGGCGACATCTGATGCATAGGCAAGCGCATCATGGGCTTCTTTTGTTGGCATTTGTTCTTGCTTGTCAGTTTGCATAATTCCACCAATTGAAGTGAGCAACACAGATGTTGCTTGCTCAAGGCTTCGGTATGCGATATCTGACAGTAAATAGCGTGATGATAGGACTTCACCTTGTTCAGTAATTTTAACACCATCACCGAGTGTTATGAGAGGTTGTGAGAGTAGACTTGAATAAAGTGGTCCACCACCACGTCCTAATGAGCCGCCGCGCCCATGGAAATATTTAAGTTTGACGCCATAAGTAGCAGCGATTGAATGAATTTCTTCTTGTGTTTGGAAAAGCTCCCAATTGGCAGTGATATTTCCGCCATCTTTACTACCATCTGAGTAACCGAGCATGACTTCTTGCAGGTCTCCTCGTGCTTCCAAATGCTTGCGGTATAAGGGAATATCAAATAGTCGCTTGATTAGTTTTGGTCCAAATTTCAAGTCTTCAATTGTTTCTAAGAGTGGCGCAACATGGATGCGACTCTTGACTCGACCATTTGGATAAACGCGATATAAGCCAACTTCTTTTGCTAGAACGAGAACTTCTAAGACATCACTTACAGAAGTTGTCATACTAACTAGATAAACTTCAATTGCTCGTTCGCCGAATTTATCTTTCGCCTCTTTGATCGTCCGGAATGTTTCGATCATCTCTTGTGTTTCTGGCGAAAACTCATCATAAATTGAAATGAGTGGACGAGGGTCTTCTAGTACATTGATTAATGTTTCAATTCTTGCTTCTTCATCTAATTCTTTGTAGTCACTAGCGATACCGACTAAGCGGAAAATTTCTGAAATTGTATTTTCATGCTCACCGCTGTGGTTACGAATATCTAGTGTTGCTAAGTGGAAACCAAAAAGCTCAACTTGTCGGATGACCGTTCTTAACAATTTGATTGGATTTCGAGTTGGGTGGTGCATGTCAATACTGTCTTGAATTAATAGTAAGTCATCTAGTAATGCATGTGCATCACGGTAGCCACTATCGTCTTCAAGTGATGTTAGTCTTAGTCGACGTAAAATCAAGCCGAGTTTGACTCGATAGACTTCATCTTCTTTATGCCAGCCATTGTAGTTTAATTCGGCTTGGTCTTCAGCAATTGACTTCACTAAAGCGCCACTTACATTTACTTTCTTCGTAGACTGACTTAATTTATCCCGTAGTTTTTCAACAGATTCAATATATTTAGAAAGGGCAAGATTGCGATGCTCTCTCAATGTTTTCATCGTTGTTTCTGCTTTAACAAATGGGTTTCCGTCACGATCGCCACCAATCCATGAGCCGAATCTCAAGAAAGATGGGACATGAAAGCGATGGTTGTACTTATCTTCTAGCAGCTCTTCTAAATCTTGATGAATGAGTGGTAGGACATCGAAGAGAGCTTTCTCAAAATAGTAGAGTCCGTTCGAGACTTCTTTCATAACAGATGGTTTTTTCTCACGAATTTCAGCTGTTTGCCATAAAATTGTAATCTCAGATTCAATTTTTTCTTGAATGACTTTTTTGTCGTAACGTGTGTATGAATATTCACGTTGTTTTAATAAATTGGCAATTTTTTGATGGTTACGTAACATCGTTCGTCGAGTAGCCTCTGTCGGGTGTGCCGTAATCACAAGTTCTAATGATAGTTTTTCAAGTGCACGTTCAACTTGTTCAATCGAAATACTGTTGTCAAAAAGTTGATTAACACCTTCTTCTAGTGAACGTGGTTGGATCACCGAATCATCTTGAATTTGATAGTACCGTCTCCGGCGAATCCGATAGTTTTGCTCAGCAATGTTATAAAGCTGTAAATTGACAGAGAAAGCTCGGATAATCTTTTCGCGTAACGGTCGTTCTAGTTTTTTAATTTCTTCGTTTAATAAGTCAAAATTGTTCGTTTCTTTATCGTCGCGTAATGCCTTAGATAAAGTTCGGAAATGGATAAAGGTGTTTAATAGTTCGTCGCCACCTTCATGTCGTAACACGCCATCAAGAATTTTATTTAAATAATCGACGTCATGATTGAGTGTAATGTTACTTAATTGCAAATCAGTTTGTTGCATAAAGTCACTTCCTTTCAAAAATTTTAACAACACAAAACCTTAATTAACAATGATTACAGTCATCTACTCATTTGATTAAATGCTTTTTATTTGGTTTTTAAAAAAGCTATAAATGTATCATAACATGAAAATATCTTTAAATTAACTATAAAATTTAGAAAATAAGATGAAATCCCCCCTAACTATACCTTAAAGAGATCGATTCGTCTAAAATATTATATGTTTAATCTCTAAATGAGAATTAAGGCTTAAAAAAATGCTAATTATGTACTAAAAGTTGAAAATTACTATTGATAACGCTTTCAATGTTGGTTATGATAGAGGGGTAGCAAGCGAGCTGCATCCCTTCGCAAGTATTGACCCGTACCTATGATAAAATGGTATGGGTATTTTTTTTTAGAAAGGACAATTTGTGATGAAGAAAAACTATATTTTAACGATCGATCAAGGAACAACGAGTACGCGCGCTTTTCTTGTTGACAAAGGAGGCAAGATTGTTTCAGTTGGTCAACATGAATTTGAACAATTTTTCCCGAAACCGGGTTGGGTTGAGCATGATGCAAATGAAATATGGACATCAGTACTAGCGTCGATGGCAGATGCACTTCGAAAGGCGGATGTAGCGGCAAGTGAAGTTGCCTCGATTGGTATTGCGAATCAAAGGGAAACGACGGTAATTTGGGATCGGGGCACAGGTAAACCGATTTATCGTGCACTCGTTTGGCAATCGCGTCAAACAGAGGCGATTTGTCAGCATTTACGTGAAGCAGGTCATGAACAAATGATTATGGATAAAACGGGTTTAATTATTGATCCGTACTTTTCTGGGACAAAAATTAAATGGATTCTTGATCACGTCGCCGGGGCACGTGAAAAAGCCAATCGTGGTGAACTCCAATTTGGTACGGTTGAAACGTGGTTAATTTATAAATTTACTGGTGGAAAGTGTCATGTCACGGATTATTCTAATGCGTCACGAACGATGCTATTTAATATTCACACGTTAGAGTGGGATCAGGAATTGTTAGAATTATTGGAAATCCCAGCGAGTCTGTTGCCAGATGTTCGCTCATCATCAGAGGTTTATGGAAAAACGGTTGATTATCATTTCTTCGGTCAGGAAACGCCAATTTCAGGTGCGGCTGGTGATCAACAGGCGGCATTATTTGGTCAGGCTTGTTTTGAGTCAGGGATGGTGAAAAATACATATGGAACAGGTTGCTTTATGTTAATGCCGACAGGGAATCAAGCGATTGCCTCAAAGAATGGCCTACTGACGACAATTGCTTGGGGGATCAATGGTGAAGTTACCTATGCACTTGAAGGAAGTGTGTTTATCGCTGGTTCTGCCGTTCAATGGCTCCGAGATGGTTTGAGAATGATTGAAGATGCGAGTGAAAGTGAGGGACTCGCAGCGACGGTTGATTCAACAGAAGGCGTTTATTTCGTGCCAGCTTTCGTTGGTTTAGGCACACCTTATTGGGATAGTGATGCACGTGGATCGATGTTCGGCATTACACGTGGAACGACGCGGGAGCATATTGCTCGTGCAACGTTAGAGTCGATTGCTTATCAAAGTAAAGATGTGTTAGATACGATGGAAAAGGATTCTGGGATTACGGTGAAGCAATTACGTGTTGACGGTGGCGCGGTGAAAAATAATTTCCTGATGCAATTTCAAAGTGATCTTCTGAATGTTCCTGTTGAACGCCCGGTGATTAATGAGACGACGGCAATCGGGGCTGCCTATTTAGCCGGCTTGGCGATTGGTTTTTGGCAGGATATTGATGAGGTTGCGTCACATTGGGAACGCGAACATTTATTTAAGGCAAATATGACTGAGACAGAACGAGACAAGCTTTACAGAGGATGGGAGCGAGCGGTGCACGCGACAAGACAATACTAAGCAGAAAAAAGACGTTGGTGAGTTTTTAACAAAACCAACGTCTTTTTAGGTTATTTTACGAATTGTGGGTGGTCTGTTGAGACGAGATCAAGTTTGGCTGCTAATGCGTTGTTGGTGACTTGTTCTGGTGTTTTGCAGCCTGGAATGACGGTTGTGACGGCTGGGTGTTGCAAGCACCATGCGAGTGCCCATGTTGCCATTGGGACGTTTTCTGGCACTTCGTCTCGGCTAATTTTTGCAACTTCTTCGAGCATTTGCTTTTGTTCTGTTTGATCGTAGCGGGAGCGAACATCATTGGCGTTGAATGTTGCGCCTGGTTGATATTTTCCACTTAAGTAGCCGCTTGCGAGTGGTACGCGGGCAAGGATGCCGAGCTGATCTTTTTCTGCAATTGGGAAAATATCTGTTTCAGGTGTGCGTGTTAAGCGATTATAAACAATTTGTAGCGCGTCTGCACCGACTTGTTTGGCTGCTTTCGTTTGCTGAATGCTGGCATCATTTTGTAACGAGAGTCCTAAGTAACGAATTTTTCCGGCTTGTTTTTGTTTGTCGAGCATCGTCCAAAGCTTGTCGTTGTCGAATTCATCGTCCGTTAGGGAATGCGATTGATAGAGGTCGATGTAATCGGTGTTAAGCGCTTTTAATGAATTGTCCAACTGTTTGAGGACTGAAGCGGGATCAACGTGACGTGTCCGCTCAAAAGCTGAGTGGAAATGGTGTCCGAACTTAGTCGCAATGATCCAATCTTCGCGATCGTGCCGTTTTAAATAGTCACCAATTAATCGCTCTGAAAGGTGATCGCCATAACATTCTGCGGTATCAATTAAATTAATGCCTTCTTCATGTGCTTGATGTAAAATTTGATCAACTTGGTTTTGGCTGAAATCGACACCCCATTCGCCACCGAATTGCCAAGTTCCAACACCAATGACAGAGACATCTAAGTCAGTTTGGCCAATTTTTCGATAATGCATATTGATAACACTCCTTTTTACTAATCTAGTTTTAGCATAGCAGATATTTTTCAGATGATAAGTGATCTGCTCATATTAATTTTAGACAAAAAAAGAGCACCCAATTCTTCGATGGATTGGATGCCAATAAGGGGGACAATCTAATTTGAAAAATACGCTATCTCTACTGAGAGCATGAATCTGAGTATTCATTTTCTTAAGGAGAGATATATATTCCAAAATTGTAACCGTTTTCATTATAAGATAAATCAGAGAATAATGCATGATTCAAAAGACCTATCTTTTAACCATTTAAATGGTTTTATAGTTTTGAGACGTTAGATAACTAGCTTACGTCTATTTTTACTGATCGTCAACTCGTGTGATATTTTTTGCCCTCGCTTTGTTTTATTTTTAAAAAAGGCGTATAATAGGGTTATGGACCCAAGAAAGGGGTGGTTTGGTGGCTTATTATAATAATAGACGAGAGCCTGTTGAAGAAGTAGACACAAAAATTTGGTCGTGTACAAGTGAAGAATGTGCAGGGTGGATGCGTGTCGATTATTCATTTGATGAAAAACCAGCTTGTCCACTATGTGAATCAGAGATGATTCAAGAAACAAAAGTACTTCCTAAGATCACAAAGTAGCAATCATTTTAAATAAGTAAGTCGGTCAAAACTGGTGTATACCGGTTTTTTCTTTTTGTCAAAAATTAATTACTGTGGATCGATGGACATTAATCGTTTTCTCGTGTGTTAATCGTGCCCTGCTCTGTGGGAATGCGATGAGTCGAGCAACGAATACGCGCTAATCGTGCCCTCAGTCGTGAAAAAAACGCTAGTGAGGTAACGAATAGGTGCTAATCGTCAGAGATCGTCCTCTGCTTCGGTGTGATTTCTCACGAATAGGTGCTAATCGTCAGAGATCGTCCTCTGCTTCGGTGTGATTTCTCACGAATAAGGGCTAATCGTCAGAGATCGTCCTCTGCTTCGATGTGATTTCTCACGAATAGGTGCTAATCGTCAGAGATCGTCCTCTGCTTCGGTGTGATTTCTCAAGAATAAGGGCTAATCGTCAGAAATCGTCCTCAGCTTCGGTGTGATTTCTCAAGAATAAGGGCTAATCGTCAGATATCGTCCTCTGCTTCGATGTGATTTCTCACGAATAGGTGCTAATCGTCAGAGATCGTCCTCTGCTTCGGTGTGATTTCTCACGAATAAGGGCTAATCGTCAGATACCGTTCACATAATCAGGTTGGAGTCTAACGAATACGCGCTAATCATCAGATTTCGGTATAGCAATCAGGCTAAAATCTTACGAATCGTATTTAATTAGCGATTTTAGGTTGCCAGCTCCCGCGTTAAACACTTGAATCAAGTGCATAAACATGTTTCAATTAAAATATACTGTAAGAAATCTTTAAAGAATGGGGAATCGGTGTGCGCCCAGATAAAATATTAGTTGTTGGATTCGTCTTATTGAGTCCTCTGTTTGTTGCTTGCTCTGGTCAGGATAACGAGTTGCCTGAAGAGCTTCAGTTTGAAGAGCCTGAGGAGCTTGTCGAAGTACCTGAATTGACTGAGGAGCAGGTTGAGACTGAAGAAATTGTCTCAGCTGAAGAAATCGTTGATCGTGATCAGGTTGTTGTTATTGTCAATGGTGAAGAAGTTTATGGTGATCGTTACAATTTGGTATATTTTGAAATAAAAAATTCACTAACCCAATCTGGTGAAGTGCCTGATGATTTGGCTGTCGTTCGTGAGTCGGCAATGTTGGATTTAATTAAGCAGACTTTACTTGCGCAAGATGCAGCTGCGAAAGGAATTATTGTTACCGATCAAGAAACCGAGGCAATCTTTCAGGATACGAAGGCTCAGTTTGATTCGGAGGAAGAGTTTGAGCAGATTTTAGCACAATTACCGTATACAGAAGCGGTCTTTCGTGAAATTTTGGCAAAGTCACTGCTACAACAATATTATATTAATGATCAGTTTTCTGATATTCGAGTGTCGAGTGATGATATCGAGGCTTTTTACGCGATTTTGTCAGAACAGATGGAGGAAGCGCCTGAGTTAGATGAGATTCGAACAGAAATTCATAATCAGTTGCTTCAAACGGAGATTCAGATGGCCTTAAACGATCGACTCAATCAACTGATCGGTGAAGCTGAAATTGAAGAAAAACTACCATAACATAAAAAACACCTCACGCATCGAGGTGTTTTTTTAAAAAAATTATTGATATAAGTCTTGATAAATTGATGTTAGTTTTTCAACGACGTAGCCGCTTCCACCACGGCCTTCGATATTTTCAACCATCATCGCAATAATGATATCATGTGAATCTGGGTAGGCAACGAACCAACCATTTTCTTGCGCATGCTCATCGTCGATTGATTGCTTTAGTTCGGCTGTTCCTGTTTTTCCAGATAAAGCAATAGCATCGATATTCGCTTTACGTGCTGTCCCCCTTGGCCCTGCAACGACTTGTCTAAGTGCATCACGTAAGTATGCTGCATCATTTGCGCTGATTAAGTCGTCTGCGAATGATTGACCAAGTTCTTGATTTGTTTCCAAAATCGGTTGAACCATCGTTCCATCATTTAAAATCGGTGTGTATGCTGTTGCTAAATGCAATGCGGTTATCAAAATTTCACCTTGACCGTAACCAGAATCAGCAAGTAATGTTTCGCGGTCGATTTCACCACTGTTTGAAACTTGACTTGAATAGATTGGATAGGCAAAATCTAATCCACCTTGACCAAAACCTAATGCTTCTAAACCGCTAGTAAATTGATCGCCGCCAATTTCAACAGCTTTTTGGGCAAAATAAATATTGTCAGAGCGGATGAGCGCATCTTTAAGGTCGACAGGTCCGTCTGATTCAGAAACGCGTCGAACTTGGTAGTTGCCCCAACCATCTCGACTCCATGTTAACCCGTTAATTTCGATACGATCTTCTTGGGTAATGGCACCATCTTTTAAACCAACCATTGCAGTGATCGGTTTGAACGCAGATCCAGGTGAATATGTTGAAGCAAAACGGTTTAAAATTGGTTGATCTGGATTTTCAACAAGATCATTATATTTTGCCTGACTAATCCCATAAGTAAAATCATGCGGATCAAACGACGGGCTTGATACGAGCGCAAGTGTCTCCCCACTATGAGGATCGATCGCGGCAGCCGTACCTGCATCGCCATCATAAGCTTGAAAAATCATCTCTTGCAGCTCAGCATCAATCGTTAAATGAATATCTTCACCAGGAACTGGCGGTTTTTCGGCGATACCAATCTTGCTCGTCTCACTCTCAACAATGATTCGAATCCCAGCCTCACCGCGTAAGCGTGCTTCAAAAAGTTGTTCGATCCCTCTCTTGCCAATCAAATCCGTTTGGGAATAAACACCGTCTTCATCATTTTCTAATTCTTCCTCATTGATTTGCCCGACATAACCAATCAAATGGGCAAGGCTCTCACCATATGGATAAGACCGCCCTGTCTGTGATTGAGCAATGACTGGCGGAATCGCCATCAGATCTGCAATGTAGTCATCATCATCAGCTGGAACTGTTTTTAATGGAACGAACATCCCATCAGCAACCCAGCCCTGACCTAATGTTGATTCAATCGCACCAACGCTCATATCAAGCAATCCAGCTAACTCCTCAATTTCTGCGTCCCGATTTTCAGTGAATCTTCCAGGATCGACCCCAATTTCATAGACCTTATCAGTGACCGCTAAACCTTTTCCGTTTCGGTCAAAAATTTCCCCTCTCGTGGTTGGCGTTGAGACGAGAGTAATTGTGCCCCCGTTTGCTAATTCAGGAAAAATCAATCCCGGATGCCATTCGACATCCCAGTCACTGATTGTTTCTTCCTCGTCAACCGGAATTATCCGTTCAACCATTGTGATTTCAGCTGTAAACTTGATTTCATTCACAATGGATTGCTGTTGGACCGTGAATGGAAATGTTGTTGGATAGACAATCTCTTCACCATCTAGAGGTTCAGGGTGTTCCGGTAATGTGTACTCGATCACCAATTCATCAATCTCTAAATCTTGATAAATTTTTTGATAACGATCAACAAACTCTTCACGACTATAAGTTGCTTTTGTTTCCTCAGATAACATGTCATACATTTGATCAAAATCATAATCTTGCCATAATTCGACGTATGCTTCAAATCGTTCTTCTGGTAAAATAACTTCCGCCTCTTCATCCTCAGCACAACTGACGAGCATGAACATGACGGATAAACCGATGATTAGGTAAGTCAATTTTTTCATAAAACCACTCCTGATCATTTTTCTACTGGGACAGCGTAAATGACATAGCGATCAGGTGCGCTCCCGATATAACCGAATGGGTAACAAGTTGAAATGACAAGCTCCTCATTTGGCGCGGTAGATCCGATCACTGAAGTATCGTCAGCGCTGACAATAATGGAATCGACCATTTCATATTCAAATGTTCCGTAAGGGAGTTTGATCTCAATAATGTCACCGATTTCAACTTCCCCTAGGCGGGTGAACACTGTGTCGCGGTGTCCGGATAATAAGATTTGATCATTTTCCCCTGGTAAGGCGGTCTGTGCCATGTGACCAACCCCGTGTTTTAGTTCTTCTGGGTCAGTTCCTTCAATAATAGCGATCGATGCGTCGATCTTGTCAATATTGAGCAAGCCGATCGCGTCACCAATCTCTGGTTCAAAAATAATCTCTTTGTTTGGCTCTGCATATGCCCGAGCGAGTAATTCTTCTGCTTCACTATGTGTTTTCTTTTCGGCAATTTGGATGTTTACATATTGGTAAATGCCAACGCCGAGAAATGCAATGCCAATGATCATGAGTAATGTTGCAAGTTTTTTCAATTGATTCGCCTCCTGACAAAATAACTGTTTATTTAGTTTACGTTTCGTATGGAATTTCGATGTATTGATCTTGTTTTAATTCAATCTTTACATTGTCACTCGTTAGGTCGATGATCCAGTCAGTAAATGATTCGACTTGGTCGACTGCAACGACGACATTAAATGTGACGTGTTCGAGATAATCGATCTCAACGATTAAATGGTTGTTGTTGCGTAGTTCGTTTTCTATTTTCCCTAAAAGCGGGTATTCAACCGTGATTGAGATGTTTTTCATTAATTGGCGCTTGACGATGCCAGTTGCTTTTAGTGCTTCTGATGTTGATTTTGAGTATGCCCGAATGAGTCCGCCTGCGCCAAGCTTAATGCCGCCATAGTACCTGGTGACGACGATGGTTGTGTCTTTCAGTTCGTTTTTTTTGAGTACTTCGAGCATTGGTACGCCGGCTGTTCCGCTTGGTTCGCCATCATCGTTTGCTTTTTGAATTTGGTCGTGTTCGCCGATTAGGTATGCTGAGCAGTTGTGTGTTGCTTGGCTATGTTCTTTTTTTATTTGTCGAATAAATGCTTGTGCTTCTTCTTCTGTTTCGGTTCTTTTTATGTGTCCGATAAATCGAGATTTTTGGATCATCAGTTCAGCCTGTCCTTGTGTTTGAACAGTTAAGTAAGTTTCTAACACTTAAAAACCTCCTATCATTCTTATTATAAGCAGTTAACGAGATAAGGTAAAGCAGACGACATCAATTTTTAGTAAATAGACAAATATTTCTTCAATTGCTATGATGGAATCAAATGGATTGATTAGGATGAAAAACATAAATGATTAAATTGGAGCAACGCACGTGATTTTCACTCTGGGTGGAGCGTTTTAGCGGGCACGGCCTTGGGCGAACAGGATGTGGGTCAGTTAGACGTTGGGACTGGGACTGGGACTGCGATTACTCGTCCCACCGAAGACATTTGCGATTATTCGTCCCACCGAAATGATTTGGGGTACTCGTCCCCCCGAAAACCGTTTGCTTTTCCCGCAGAAGTCGCTACCCTCCGTTCCAATCACTTGATGGAGGTTCTTCAAAATAATTGAAGCATAACTTTGTTTAATGTCATGAGACACTTCTAATCATGTATTGTTTTTCAAAAGAGTAATTGCCCGAACCGTAGACTCCTGCAGTACAAGCAACTACGGTATGTGGAGCAAATATCAGAAATAAAAATCTCGTCTTGTTAGTTTGGGCGGGATTTTTGTTTTTGTTCGATTGTTTGGAAACTGTGGTAACATGTTGCCATGATCAGTAGGGCGATGAATGAGCCGCCGAAGAAAAAGGAGAGCGCCGGGATAAACCGCATCACAACTACCGAAGCAACAATACCAACCAACATCACAACTGTTTGAATTGGCTGGATCATCATAATTAAAAAAGCTTGCTTAATTGTGTGAAAGAAACCAAGGTCATAATGCGCATAAACCGGAAACAAATAAAGTAATGTTAAAGCAACAAAAATGACGAATGTATATAAAGGAATATGAAAAAGTAACATTGATCTACTATCATTTACCGACATAAAGACCAGATTTGAATAAACAATCACACCAATTCCGACAATGATCAACCCATACCCATTTGCTTTAAAAAATTCAGCCCGAAACGCCCGCCAAAATGTGCTGAAAATTGGAAGGTCATCCTCTCCGCGAAGCCAGCTTCGTAGTACGATAAACATCGCCACTGTGGCGGGAAAAAATCCAAAAACGACAAAACCAAGTAAACTAAAACCAAGCCAAAGTAAATTTAAGATTGCTAATTGAGAAATCCATACTGTAAATTTATATAAAGATTGTGTCATAATGGCCTCCTTGAGTTATACTAAAATACAAGTTAGCTTTATTATAACGCTTACAATTAAGGTTCTACAAGGTACTTAGCGTTAGCTATTGTTCATAAATCATTAGGTTATTATCTTATCATTTTTAAGCTCTGAGTGAAATATGCTATTATTAAATTATTAAATAGCTAGTTATAGGAGCTAACCGATGAGACAAATTAATGAAAAAAGATTTGATGAAATAATTGATAGCATGCTTGACGTTGTTGATAAAAGCAAAGGTGAAATCTATGAGCTAACAGAGTCGTCAAGAGAAGAATATAAAGTGTTAACTGATGAGTTAGTAGAAACGAGAGATAAAGTCCAAAAAATGATTGTTAAAGGCGATCAACTTGAAAAAGAAGTCCGACTTTATCGCAATCGGCTTGCTCAAGTTAGCAAAAACTTTAATGTATATACGGAAGCGCAGATTAAAGAGGTTTATGAGACAGCCCATGAGATTCAAACGAAATTAAAAATGGTCCGTGAACGAGAAATATCATTAAGACAAAAACGCGATTTTATTGAACGTCGCTTAAAATCACTCGAAGAAATGATTGAAAAAGGCTCAGCCCTCGTTTCGAAAGTCTCTGTGATTTCTAACTATTTAACCGATGATTTTAAGCAAATTAGTGAATTAATAGAAGATGCTAATCAGAAACAATCGTTTGGTTTGAAAATTATTGAAGCTCAAGAAGAAGAACGACGCCGAATTTCCCGAGAAATTCATGATGGACCTGCTCAAATGCTGGCTAATATCTTATTAAGAGCAGATCTTGTTGATCGGACATTTAGAGAACGCAGTGGTGAAGAGGCTTTGGTTGAAATGAAGAGCATGCGATCAATGGTTCGGAGCTCGCTACAAGAAGTCCGTCGGATTATTTATAACTTACGACCAATGGCGCTAGACGATTTGGGACTTGTACCAACGATCCGAAAATATTTAGCTGATCTCGAAGAATATAATAATTTGACGATTACTTTATCTGAACATGGCAGTGTAGATCGGCTTGCCTCCAAATATGAAGTTGCACTCTTTCGCTTAATTCAGGAATCTGTCCAAAACGCAGTTAAGCATGCAGCTGCCGAGCAGATTCACGTCAATATTCGAAATGAAAAAAATCAAGTTTCCGTTTCAATTCGAGATGACGGGGTCGGTTTTGATTTAGCTAAGAAGAGTGAAAAATCATTTGGGCTAATTGGCATGAGAGAGCGAGTAGAAATGTTAGCTGGAGAAATAACAATTAACTCCAAAATTGGGGGCGGGACAACAGTCTATGTTAAAATCCCATTAAAGTCATGATACAAATTGATTATAATGCTGTATTTGTATTAAAATAATGTATAATTAGAATTAAGAAACTGTAAAAATAAAGAACTGTTTGATGACTTTGTTCAGTATTTTTCAGACACACATTTAATATCGTCTATTAATTCATACATTGTTCACAAAATTGTGCTATAATTTTTACGCGTAGAATGTTGTCTGGAATTGCTTGGATAGAAAGCAGATGGAGGAATAGAAATGACGAAGAAAATAGTTATTATTGACGACCACGTATTGTTTCGCGAAGGGGTTAAGCGGAGTTTAGATTTTGAAGATAGCTTCGAAGTTGTTGCAGAGGGAGCAGACGGTGATGAAGCCTTAAGTCTCGTAGAAAAATATCAACCTGACGTTGTTTTAATGGATATTAACATGCCAAATGTTGATGGTGTTCAAGCAACGAAACGCATTTTTGCTAAATATCCTGAAGTTCATGTAATTATTCTATCGATCCACGACGATGAAAACTACGTAACCCATGCATTAAAATCGGGTGCGAATGGTTATTTACTTAAAGAAATGGATTCAGATGCACTCATTGACGCAATCAAAATTGTCAGTGAAGGCGGCTCATACTTACACCCGAAAGTCACACATAATCTAGTCAAAGAATTTCAAAGGCTTAGTGAAGTCCAATCTGGAAGTATTGAGGATATCGAATATCGTAAACCATTACATCTGTTGACGCGCCGTGAATGTGAAGTATTACAACTTTTGGCAGACGGTAAAAGTAACCGTGCAATTTCTGAGCACTTATTTATTAGTGAAAAAACAGTTAAGAACCACGTCAGTAACATTCTGCAAAAGATGAATGTAAACGACCGAACGCAAGCTGTTGTTATGGCAATTCGCAACGGTTGGGTTGAAGTTTTATAATTTAGGCACGACATTTCTAAAACAATCTAGCTGAGTGATTATCACTAGATTGTTTTTTGTGTCAAGCGAAGGTGAATTTTTAATAAAATAGTTTTTAAAAAAGCTAGGTTTTCCCAATGGATTCCGCTAGAATAGGTGTATGCTTATATTTATTAACTAAGGAAGGTTAGGTTTAGATTATGAAAGTTGCAATTATAACTGATAGTACATCTTATATTCCAGAAGAGATTCGAGAGAGATATAATATTATTGTTGCACCGTTGAGTGTGAATTTTGGTAATCAATTATATGAGGAAGAGACAGAGTTGTCGGCGGAGGAGTTTTATGCGCTTGTGCGGGAAGCAAAGGAATTGCCGAAGACATCACAGCCTTCAATTGGCTACCTGACAGATAAATTGACTGAGCTTGCGCAAGATTATGATGCAGCGATCGCGATTCATTTGTCGAGTGGAATTAGTGGGACGTTTGCGACGATGCAAACAGCCGGTAGAATGGTTGAGAATATCGAAGTCTATCCATTCGATTCGGAAGTCAGCTGTTTGCCACAAGGTTTTTATGTCATTGAAGCGGCAAAAATGGTCGAGCAAGGCATCGCGCCCGATGCGATCATTGCACGTCTAAATGAAATGAAGCAGTCAATGCGTGCCTATTTCGTTGTCGATGATCTCCAACACTTGCATCGCGGCGGCCGCTTAAGCGGAACACAAGCACTCGTCGGGAGCATGCTCCAAGTTAAACCGATCCTCCATTTCGTCGATACAAAGATCGTTCCTTTTGAAAAAATTCGCACGCAGAAAAAAGCGCTTAAGCGGATTGTTGAACTTTTTGCGCAAGATGCAGACACTGGGAAACCAATTCGCGCAACAGTAATCCATGCGAATGCACCCGAACTGGGCGAGTCGTTTGCTGATGAGCTGAGAGCCCGTTTTCCAAACGCGACAATTGAGTTAAGCTATTTCGGTGCTGTGATCGGTACCCACCTCGGCGAAGGTTCACTCGGACTAGGCTGGTATATCGAATAACAATCACTCCACCGTCGTGATGAATTACGGTGGAGTCTTGTCATTTACGCTTAAGTTATGCGGACTTTCAGACAAGTTGAGTGGAATGCAGACAAGTTGGGTGGAAATGCAGACAAGTTGGCGGAAATGCAGACAAGTCGGCGGAAATGCAGACAAGTCGAGTGGAATGCAGACAAGTTGGGTGGAATGCTCTCAAGTTGAGCGAAATGCTCTCAAGTTGAGCGAAATGCTCTCAAGTTGAGCGAATTGCTCTCAAGTTGAGCGAAATGCTCTCAAGTTGAGCGAAATGCTCTCAAGTTGAGCGAAATGATCTCAAGTTGAGCGAATTGCTCTCAAGTTGAGCGAAATGCTCTCAAGTTGAGCGAAATGCTCTCAAGTTGAGCGAAATGCTCTCAAGTTGAGCGAAATGCTCTCAAGTTGAGCGAAATGCTCTCAAGTTGGTCAAATTGCTCTCAAGTTGGGTGAAATGCTCTCAAGTTGAGCGAAATGCTCTCAAGTTGGGTGAAATGCTCTCAAGTTGAGCGAAATGCTCTCAAGTTGAGCGAAATGCTCTCAACTTCCTCGCAATCTGCACAACTACTCAAGATTATGTACAAGTTCAACAAAAATACACACTACATCTCTTAAAGGAGGAATCAAGATTGACTGATTATGCGAATCGCTTTGCTGGGCGGCTTTTGCTCCGCGAAGAGCTCGATCTTAGCAACGCTGAATTTACCAATCTTATCGAAACCCACCAACTAACCCCCGTCACTCCGATCGTCCGGCACCACTTCACCCACCGCTGTCTACGTTGCAATAATACGACCAACCATCTTTTTGGAAAAATTCCTTGCTCGAATTGTCAGCAAACGCATCCTTATTGTAGAAAGTGCATCCAGATGGGGAGGGTGATGGCTTGCACGCCGCTGTATGAGTGGACGGGTCAGGCACCATCTTGGCCAACGCCGACAACGAATCCTCTCGCTTGGCAAGGAAAACTTACCGATAAACAACGTCATGCCTCAAACAAAATTATTGAAGCGATTGAAACCAAACAGAAAGAGCAACTTATCCACGCGGTATGCGGAGCTGGGAAAACAGAAATGCTCTTTGAAGGGATCGCATTAGCGATCCGACAACATAAGCGGGTTTGCCTGACGTCACCGCGAGCAGATGTGATTCGTGAATTGCTCCCGCGCTTTAAACAAGCTTTTCCAACGACGACAATCACTGGCCTATATGGTGGCAGTGGCAACAATCATCAAACCGCACAGCTGACGCTGGCGACGACTCATCAACTCCTCCGCTATCAAGGGGCATTTGATCTGATGATTATTGACGAGCTTGATGCGTTTCCTTATCACGCTGATTCAAGCTTGCCGTTTGCAACAAAGCGGGCGCAAAAACCAACGTCAACGATGATTTATTTGACCGCTACACCTCGCGATGATCTATTGAAACGAAAACCACCGACTGTATTTGTCCCGATCCGCTATCATGGTCAACCACTTCCGGTTCCAAAACCAATTCTCACCTACAAATTTAGCAAAACAACACTACCAAAATGTTTCTGGACTTGGTATCAGAACCGCCAAAACCCGACCCGTCAATTACTGATCTTCACCGCAACGATCAATCAAGCTGAGCGTCAACGCCCATCGTTAATTAAAAAACTACCAGACAAAATCATCGCTTCAGTTCATGCCGAAGACCCTGATCGAATTGACAAGGTGCAACAATTCCGCAATAAAGACATTGACATCTTACTGACGACGACCATTCTAGAACGTGGCGTGACATTTCCCTCGGTTGATGTTGCTGTGATAGATGCTGGACATGATGTGTTTGATCAGGCGGCACTCGTCCAAATCGCCGGTCGAGCTGGTCGGAGTCCCGACGATCCAACTGGGGAAGTCATTTTCATCCATGACGGCTACACCCGTGCGATTCGGGATAGCCTAACAGCGATCAGGCAGATGAACAAACGAGCTGGCTTTGATCAAGGAGGCTACCGATGAATTGTTTAATTTGCGACAACCAAATTGAAACAGAAATGACTTGGACGACATTATTTAATCTCAAGCGCGAACCGCCAATCTGCCGCACTTGCACAAACCAATTCGCCAAAATCGGTACACCAACTTGTCAGTATTGTGGCAGGGATGACAAGCAGACGTGCACCGATTGCGCACGCTGGCAAAAGCGCGACTTGATGACAATGAATCGATCGGTTTATCGGTATAATGAATTTTTAAAAGAAACAATGACTCGATTCAAGTATCGAGGCGATTATGCGCTGGTGGAGGCTTTCGCTGATGTGTTTGCTGATGGGGTAAAAAATTGTTTTCCGATGCTTCCAGATGAGACGAAACTTGTGCCGATCCCGCTTAGTGTGGCGCGGTTAAAGTCGCGCGCGTTCAATCAGGCTGAGGCGTTGGCGAGCTTGCTTCCCTATCAAACAGTGTCGGTGCTAAAACGAACGACGGGTGAAAAGCAGGCGAAGAAAAATCGCCAAGCACGATTGGCAATGAAAAATCCGTTTGAACTAAGCGCTGAAACCGTGCCGGCATCGGTGATTATTATCGATGATATATACACGACTGGGGCGACGATCCACCATGCGGCAAAAGTTTTGAAAAATGCCGGGTGTAAGAAGATCGTGAGTTTTACCTTGGCGCGATAAAGAACTTGAAAATCAAAAAAAGCTGACGATATATATGTTATAATATAGGTAGCATTTTTCTTAAAAGGTGGGACATTTCATGGCCGAACTCGATAATTGTCAAGAATGTGGAAAGTTATTTGTCCGGGCGTTACGTCCGATTTGTCAGGATTGTTATAATAAAGAAGAAGAAAAATTTCAAATTGTCTATAGTTTTATGAAAAAGCGGATCAACCGAGAGGCGACGATTCCTGAGATTGTTGAAGGAACAGGCGTAGAGGAATCGTTAATTATCAAGTTTGTCAAAGAAAAACGATTGCGGGCGAATCAATTTCCAGGCTTAACGTATCCGTGCGAGCGATGCGGAGAGCAAATTGCAGAAGGAAAGCTGTGTGATAAGTGTTCGAATCAACTCGTGCAAGAGTTGGAATTCGAAGATGAGCTTGAGTCAATTGAAGAACGGAATCAGCAAGAAGAGCGTGACCGTGTAAGAACATATTATGCCGTTGATCGAGCGAAAAGAAACCATTAAACATTTTGGTAAACACGTCGATATATAGATTAGCAAAGCAAGTAACGGGAAAGAGGTGAGTGGTCTTGAAAATACATGGTTCAAATCAACCTAAAGTGAATCCATATCAAAAGCAACTTCAGCAATACACACAAACACGGACGGAAAAGCAAGTGAAAGCAGATCAGTTGCATATTTCGGACCAAGCTAAAAAAATGCAAGAATTAAACGGGATCGATCCAGCTCGTAAGCAACGTGTCGATGCAATTAAAGCTGACGTTGAATCAGGCGTCTATAAAGTTGACGCTGAACAAGTTGCTAAAGGATTATTGTCTTTTTGGAAAAACTAAACAATCAGAGCCGACTGTTTAAGTTGGCTCTGATTTAAGTTGGACTCGTTAGAGAAAAGGAGGATCTAGCCTCATGCCGATTGCGCAGATATCATCAGCACTTGAGCGACTGATTCAAGTGCACCAAAGCTTACTTCAATTATCCGCGACAAAGACAGATTTGTTAAAGACGGGTGAGATTGAAGAAGTACAACAAATTCTAAAAGCTGAACAGAAACATATTCAAGCAATTGATAAACTTGAAAAACAACGGTTAAAGGCGGTCGATCAGTGGGCGCTCCAATATCAGCTCACAGATGATCAAAAAACAATTACAACATTGTTAGAAAAAGTTGACAATGACAACGATAGAGAATCATTAGAAAAATTATCAACCGAACTTGCGAAAGTTTTAGTTGAATTAAAAGCACAAGAGAGGCTAAATCAAGAATTAACACAACAGTCGATGCAGTTCGTCCAAATGAATTTAGATTTGATCAGTCCAACGATCGAACAAGTCAATTACGGCAACAAGAAAAACCAAAATGACCCACAATCGAAACGATCTACGTTTGATTCGAAGGCTTAGGAGGATTTTACATGGTATCAACATTTCACGGATTAGAGATGGCAAAGCGCGCATTAAACGCGCAACAAGCTGCCTTATATACAACATCACATAACATTTCCAATGCGAACACTGTCGGTTATACGAGACAACGCGTTAATTTTGAACAGATGAACTCATTATCAGCAAGCCGAGAGCCAGGTGGCGTCGTATCAGGTGTTGGTAGTGGGGTTGAAGCGGGTTCAATCGAACGGATTCGCGATCGATTTTTAGACACACAATTCCGGAAAGAAAATAGTAAATTTGGTTATTACTCATCAAACGCAAGTGCGCTCAAACAAATGGAAAACTTATTAAACGAACCGACTAAAGAAGGACTTGCCTTTGTCTTGGAAAACTTCTTTAATAGCCTTCAAGATTTAAACGGGAGTGCCGACCACTCAGGAACACGAACGGTCGTTGCGCAAAGAGCTGAAGCAGTTGTGGAAACATACCGTTACTTAGCAACATCGATGCAGGATGTTCAAGATGATTTAAAAAATCAAATTGACGTAACAGAAGTAGGTATTAATTCAATGCTTCGACAAATCGCTAATATTAATAATGAAATCGCCGGCATTGAGCCACACGGGCTCGTACCAAACGATCTCTATGATGAGCGTGATCGTTTAATCGACTCATTATCAACAATTATTGATATTGAAGTAAGCTATGTTAAAAGTTCAGGACAACCAAGCCCGATTGCGGAAGGGATCGCGACGATTAAGCTTAGAAATGGATCTGATCGCTATAGTTTGGTTGATGGCGAGTCAAGATCATATAGTGAGATTACGATTTCAGCCGATGAAAACAATAATATTACAGGCGTGACAATAACCAATGCACACCCAGATGTAGCTGATATGGATCCAATTTCAGCAGCAAACTTTCAGTCGATCGGTTCATTACGGTCACTATTTGAAATGAATGGTTATATTGATGAAGCTGGTGAGGTCGCAGGTTATTATAATGAGGTAAAAGCAGATTTAGAAACGATGCTGACAACGTATGTTGATGAATTTAACCGGGTACACGCAGAGGGTGTAGATTTACACGGTAATGCAGGAGCTGTTACGGCAGAAAACTTCTTTGTTTATACACCAGGTGATGCATTTAATACGATTGCAGTTAACCAAGCAATTCTTGATGATCCTGACCTGATTCGAGCAAGTCTCGATGGCTTTAGTGGTGACGGGACAAACGCAATTAATTTAGCTGAAGTTTATAATGATCTCAATGTCGGCTTAGGTACGCGAACATCAGTCAAAAGTTTTTACCAATCATTAATTGGTGAACTAGGTGTCAGAACAAATGAAGCGAACAGAATGCAAACGAACAGTCAAGTGCTACGCCAACAAGTTGAAGAAAACAGAATGGCAGTCAGTTCGGTATCACTTGATGAAGAAATTACTAATTTAATTAAATTCCAACACGCATATAATGCTGCAGCACGAAGCATGACGGCAGTTGATGAAATGCTCGACCGAATTATTAATAATATGGGCTTAGTCGGAAGGTAGGGGAATTAAATGCGAATCTCACAAAGTATGATCTCGAATAACATACTGAGAAATATTAGTGGCAGTTACGGTAATCTCAACAAATATATGAACCAATTGTCATCAGGTAAAAAAATTACTAGACCATCAGAGGATCCTGTCGTTGCGATGAAAGGGATGAATTACCGATCACAACTTTCGAATATTAAGCAATACGAACGAAACATAGGTGAAGTGAATAACTGGATTAATAACGCTGACGAAACGATGCATGAAGTAACACAAATGCTCCACCGAATGAATGACTTGACGCTTCAAGCTGCTAATGGGACAAATAGTGTAGATGACCGAATGAATATAGGTAAAGAAATTGATCAGCTTGTTGATCAAATGGTTAACTTGGCAAATACACGAGTCAATGATAAGTATATGTTCAATGGCACAGACACGACTGGTCATATCGATCCAGTTACAGGAGAGCGCACACCACCATTTGTGCGTCACGATGATGGAACGTTTACTGTCTCAGAAAATACAAATGACGTCTTAATTGAAGTGTCATCTGGTGTCCGTTTTAAAGTGAACTCAGATCCAACGAGTGTTTTTTCAGAAAAGTTCTTTACTGATCTTCAAGCACTCGTTGATGATTTAAATAATCCAGGTGTAACTGATGCTGATTTAGAAAATCACCTAGGTACGCTTGAAACTCATTTAAATAACACACTACAAGAACGTGCTGAAATTGGTGCTCGGATGAATCGTGTTGAATTGATCGAAAACCGATTAAGAAACCAAAGTGTGAATGCCGAACAAATGATGTCAGATAACGAAGATGTGGATATGGCAGAAGTGATTATGAGCTTAATGATGCAAGAAGCAATTCACCGTGCATCATTAAGTGCAGGTGCACGTGTTTTACAACCATCGTTATTAGATTTTCTAAGATAATAAATTTACAGTGAGCTAAAGAGCTGGTCAGGTAGCGTTCTTTAGCTCTTTAACTATTTTATAGAGCAATTTCCAAGTCAAAAAAGATAGGAAGTGATCTAAATGCGTGTCCCACAAGTCCGAATGCAATCACAGCTTGCGCAAATTTCAATCGATACTCAAAATGCACACCAAGATATTAGGCAACCAAAAGCAACGCAAGAAATCGAACAACCATCCGCTGATTTATCGATTCGAACAAGACCGGGTCGCTTGACAATCGATCAATCACAAGCGTGGTATGACATGGGCTTAAAAAGTGCAATTGTTTCACGAAATGATTGGGCTCGCGAAGGCTATCAAGATGTCATGGCAGGGATCGCAAGACGAGTCCGAGAAGGTACAGAACAGATGAAGATTGAAAATGATGGCAATGCCTTAGTTGCACAGGCAACACGAAATGCACATAAGGATCAAAAACAGATCAACATTAAATTTATTCCATCTGTTTTTTCAGTCAAAACGGATTACCAACCAGCACAAGTTGATATTCGAATCGAAGCAAACCAACCATTGATTCGACACACGACAAACAAACCAATCATGACCTATACACGGGGTCAAGTGACAACAGAAATTACACAAGAACAAAAGCTAGACATTGATTTCGCCGATCTTTATTACCGCAGTTTCGGCTATGAAATGTTAATTTAATAGAAGGGTTGGAGCATATGAAAATACAAACGAAATATTTTAATGAGGTAACGATTTCTGAAACTGACATTATTACCTTTCCAAATGGCATATTAGGCTTTCCAGATGAGAAGAAATTTATTGGACTCGACATTCCAGATAACCCAGCATTTTTAGTCTTACAATCAATCAATGATCCTAACATTGCTTTTATCGTTATTCCGCCACATCAGCTTTATCAAGACTACGAGCTTAAAATTGATGATGCAACACTAGAACTACTTGAGATTGAATCTGAACACGATGTTACCTTACTCAGTATCGTCACACTAAAAGAAAATTTTACCGATAGCACAATTAACCTTCAAGCACCGATTATTGTTAATCTTAATAAAAAACTAGCCAAACAATACGTAACTAACCATAAAAACCATTCGATCCAAGCACCATTAGCCCCTAAACAGGAAGAAGGTGCTTAACGATGCTTGTACTCACTCGAAAGTTAAACGAAGCAATCCAAATCGGAGAAAACATCGAAGTTAAAATTGTAGGAATTGAGGGCGATCAGATTAAGCTTGGCATCACCGCACCAAAACAAATAGATGTCCACCGAAAAGAAATTTACTTGCAAATTCAAGCGGAAAACAAACAAGCATTGAATAATCAGCTTGATTTACTAAGTCTTTTAAAGAAAAAATAATTTTTTTTTAAAAAAGGTTAAACATTTTAAATTACGTTCCGATATAGTAATTGAAAGCAAAAACAGGATAAGAGACGGCCGCTTTTATCCTGCTGCTTGCCACAAGGATGTGGCATTATAATAAACAACTCAAGGAGGAAATTACAATGAGAATTAATCACAACATTGCGGCGTTAAACACACACCGCCAACTAACAGGTAACACAAACAACGTACAAAAATCTTTAGAAAAACTTTCTTCAGGTTTACGTATTAACCGTGCAGGAGATGACGCAGCAGGTCTTGCAATCTCTGAAAAAATGCGTGGTCAAATCCGTGGTCTTGAAATGGCACAAAAGAACGCACTTGATGGAATTTCATTAATCCAAACTGCAGAAGGTGCATTAACTGAGACGCATGCAATTCTTCAAAGAATGAATGAATTAGCAGTTCAGTCAGCAAATGACACTAACATGAATGCAGTTGACCGTGAAGCGATGCAAACCGAAGTTGATGCATTGATTCAAGAGATTAATGCTATTTCTGACCGTACAGAGTTTAACACTCAGAAGTTATTGGATGGAAATTTTACAGATAAGGTATTCCATATTGGTGCTAATGAAGGCCAAAGTATGGAAGTTTCTATTGAAGCAATGACAGCTGCTGGCATTGGTGTTGAAGGATTATCAGTTTCGGGTCAATCTGAAGCGAATGCTGCAATAACTACTATTCAAGAAGCAATTAACACAGTTTCAACTCAACGTGCAGAACTTGGAGCGATTCAAAACCGTCTTGAGCATACAATCAACAACTTAGGAACTTCTCAAGAGAACCTAACAGCTGCTGAATCACGTATTCGTGACGTAGATATGGCTAAAGAAATGATGGAATTCACTAAGAACAACATCCTTACTCAAGCCGCACAATCAATGTTGGCTCAAGCTAACCAAACACCTCAAGGTGTACTACAATTACTACAATAATTGTATAATTAATATGAATAAGACTCTAGCCAATTTGGTTGGAGTCTTTTTTACTTATATGCCCAAACAAATGCTTTAATGCGTTATAATTATACATAGTAAGTCAAAATTTTTGAGGTGACCTATGGAAAAAATAAATAAGCAAGAATTACAACAATTAATCAACATTTTTGATACGATCATTGAAGCAACTGAACATTTTCAAACATTAATTAGGGACAGGCAGTTAGACAAAAGTGTTTTTGTTTTTAGTTCAATTGTTGATGGTATGACAATGTTAGATCAAACAATTAAGCAGATTGAAAATGATCAATTAACTAGAGATAAAGCAAATGTTGATGCTGCTATTTTATTAATTGCAAAGGAATTAGAAAATCAACAAGCAACAAAAGTATTAGAAATTATTCAATTTAATTTGTTGCCAACCTTAAAGAAAATACATCAGTTTTTTATTGAATCAAACTCACATGAATCTTCAAAAATAACGATTGGTGTATACCTTGATCACGTCAATCCAAGAAAGGTTTACCCAGAAGCACGGATTGATGCACTTGTTGATGAAGCAAAGAAACAAAATTGTGACATTTATTTTTTTCTTCTAAAGATGTTAACTTTGAAGAAGGAAAAATCATGGCTGAATACTTTGAAAATAATAAGTGGGTTAAAGAAAAGCGTGATTTTCCGACAGTTATCAATAACATCGCTTCAACCCAACGAATTCGCCAGTCTTTAACTGAGCGAAAATTGAGAAGAAGTCATTTGGTTACTAGTTTCGCACTAGGAAACAAAATGTATTTACCAAAGATTCTTTTGGAAAATAGAAAATATGCTGAGCTATTAGTTCCTTTTAAAATTATCACTAATCATGATGTGATAATTAATTATTTAAAAGAAAATAAGATCGGTGTTTTAAAGCCGATTTTAGGTCGACAAGGTCAAAACATTTACTTTATTGAACGAATTAAAGATAAGTATAAAGTGTCCGATCATACAACAATCCATATGCTATCGCACTTAGAGCTTATTGATTGGTTAGAAAGCGGTACTATTCTTAAAAACAATAGTTATATTATCCAGCGATATGTCGATGCAAGAACAAGAGATAGTGAACCATTTGACATTCGTGCCCATATGCAGAAGGATTATGAAGGTAAATGGGTTATTACAAGAATTTATCCAAGAATCGGTCATCAAAGAAGTATCCTAAGTAATATTAGCCGTGGTGGACGCACACAGCCATTAGAAGAGTTTTTAGCGAAAGAGTTTCCAGATAAAAAACAAGAATATCACGACCAATTATTAACGCTATCAATGGGCTTAACAAAGCACTTAGATAAACTTTATAATTTTGCTTTAAGTGAGATTGGTCTTGACATTGCAATTGATCGAGATGGGCGTTTCTGGCTTCATGAAGCAAACAACGGTCCACAATCAACTTATCATGAAAAGGAAAGAGCGGTCCACACGATCGGTTATGCAAAGTATATTGCTGAAAAAGGGATTGTATTGACTAATCAATATGATCAATTGAAGTTTGCCAAAAATCAATTTAACTCAAAGACTAGTAAATTGACCTTTCATGATCAGGCTGACAGAATAAATATAGGTATGCTAATACCAGAAAAGGAAGTCAATCAACTAACAGTTGCTTGTGCTTATGTTGCTAAACATGAGGAAGCTAATTTCTTTTATTTTGCGCCAAGTGATATCGACTTTAATGCCATGTTAATTAGAGGCTATTTCTATGAAGATAATGAATGGGTTGCGAAAATTGTCGAATACCCAGATGTGATTTATGATCGCCTGAGAGCGAGAGGGATTAATCAGTATAATATGATTTACGAGGAATTTGAGGATATATATATTACAAACGAATTCCGTGGAAATTCAATTAGTAAACTAGAAGTCTATGACAAATTGGCTACAGTTGATGAACTTCAACCATATTTAATACCATATCGAAAGGTTGTAAGAGTTAAAGATATTTCGCATTTCATTGATCAATATACTTCAATTATTGTTAAACCTGAAGTAGGTTCCTATGCGAAAGGCGTTCATTTTGTTGAAAAGAAAGGTTTTGATCAATATTTTGTTGTTGAAGGTGCTAACGAAAAAATGATGAGTCAATTTGAAATGTTAAATTATTTTAGAGCACTAATAAAAAAGGGTGCCCTGATCGTACAAAAATATATTAAAACAAGAACTAGAGACGGAAATCCATTTGACATTCGAGCACATATGATGAAAGGACGTCAACAATCCTGGGAATTCGCTAAAATTTATCCAAATATAGGAGTTCATTATTCCACAATATCGAGGCTCCCAGAAGGCGGATACCGTGGCGACCTAGGTGGTTTTATACTTTATAACTACGGCGAGGATCAAAGGAAAATACTAGGTGATAAAATTCAAGAAACAGCAATATTAATTACAGAAAAGTTCGAAGCACTTTATTCTGAATATAGAATTAGTGACTTGGGTATTGATTTTGCTTTAGATGAAAAGAAGAATCTATACCTAATTGAAATTAATGTAAAAGGAATTGAAGTGTTTCTTCATGAATTTGAGGTCGCTCAACTTGCTATTCCCTATTGCATTAGTTTAGCTAAACAAACAAAATCATAAAATAGATACTGCTTGGACGAATCCGATGTTTTTCATTGAGTATTTAGTTAGAAATATATATAAAACTAATATTATATGCGTCGCATTTCAGTGAGTCTGATAGAACATATATTCACTGTTTGTAAGCTTGGATAGCTAGACTATCTCTGCAAGGAATGGACAGGCACGGCTAGTTCAACTTATGGTTATATATTTAAATCAAAGTCAATAGCCTATAAAAAATTAGTCATCGTGAGATAATCTGACTACTAATTCTAGATCTCTTACAATGACTAATATTTTATTTGCTTATCTTATTTTAATTACCAATCGCCACAAACTCCAACTGCTCGTTATAATCTACCTTAGTTTCTTCAAGTGCTAATAGAATTTGTTCTGCAATCCTTTTAATAACTGGAACGACTACAGAATTACCAGCTTGTTTGTAAAGGTGTGAGACTGCAAGGTCAGGTAGCTTATAATCTTTTGGGAAGCCTTGAACGTTAAAGCATTCTCTTGGTGTTAGTTTTCTGATGCCAGTATCGGACAAGATCAGTGGAACGTTATGGCCACCAGTTCCCATGTTTGCTGTAAGTGTGGGAACGACATTACTTTTGTTTGCTCTAACGTATTTTCTACGCCATTGATAGATTGTTTCTTGGCTTGTAATTGCTTCTTCTAATAATGGGTAGAAGTCTTGTTTATCTTCAGTATAATAATAACGTTCTTCTTGTTCGGTTGAAAAATCAATGACATCTGATATTTTAGTTTCTAAGGGGATAGGATTAGGGAAATCAAAGTTTTTATATGTTTCTCGGTCTTTAAATCCAACAATATAGATTCGTTCTCTATTTTGAGGGATATTCCCATAGTCTTTTGCGTTCAGGACTTGATATTTAACATGGTAGCCATGAAATTCTAGCGCTTCTCGAATGACTCTGAATGTATTTCCATTATCGTGACCAACCAGGTTTTTAACATTTTCTAAAAAGACAACCTGGGGTTTCTTTTCAATAATGAACCTTAGTGCTTCAAAAAATAGGTCGCCACGTTCATCTTCAAATCCTTTTCGGTAACCTGCTACTGAGAATGCTTGACAAGGAAACCCAGCAAGGATAACATCTACATCAGGAGTTTGGCTTGGATTCAATTTATGGATGTCTTCCACGACTAAGTGATCAGCGAAATTCTCTTGATAAGTAATTGAAGCGTTTTTGTCAAATTCATTAGCCCAAACTGTTTTAAATCGACCTGTTTGCTCAAATCCAATATCAATCCCACCAACGCCTGCAAATAAACTCATCATTTTGTACTTCATGAAAATTCTCCTTCCATTTGCGGCGCGCCGCAAATTTAGTTTATCAAATTTTTTAATGAATTGCTAGACTTCCGTTTTATAAAAATTTAGACTATCAGGTTATCAATCTAGGTTATCTTTGCTATAATTGGGTTAAATATCAACGATGAAGAAGGGGTGCGTTATGGGGAATTATTTTTGGCACGATCAACCGAATTCAAGGCAAAGTGATTACATCGAAATGTTAAAAATGATTGGTTCATTATCAAAGCTATTTTCAGATAGCAGTGATCCTTATCTTTACTATCGAGCGCATGAAAACTTATTTTGTCAGGTCTTTAATGCAAAAAACTTAGCTCGTGGTGATGTGTCTTTTGATGCAATTGCGGATAAAATGGGTATTGGATTAAAAACATTCTTACATGGCAATGGACGTACATTTCAAAAAGTTGCTGAGTTTAACTCTGACAGTGATTTAATTAGAGCTTTGCAACCAAAGTTAGAAGATGTCGTTTATAAAGTTGCTGAACTAAGAAATAGAAGAATAAGATTAACAGAGGACATTACAAATATCAATCAAAATATTTATCATGTTGTTACACGAGAAAAGGGCAAGATGAATATAACCGAAACGGCAATGGATTATATTGATATTTCAAGCATTCGATTGGCTAAAAAGCAATCAAAGAACACAATCAAATTTAAAGATAAGTATAATGAATATTCCTTCTCGCTATCAAAAAATACGCTCTTGAAGCGATTTGATACAACAAAATCGGAGATTATCACCCAATTTGAAGTTGAAATCCTTGATGATCCATTCAATTTTTTGAAGTCACATCATGTCTTATCACAAACTGCTATTCAATCAAATCTAGAAGATGATGACTTTATCATATTGCCTCTATACTCACCTAGCACAAAAAATGTTGAGCAAAAGTCAGGATTAAATCAGTGGAACGCTGGTGGTAGAGCACGAAATATTAATGAAGTTTATATCCCTATTCCAGCATGGATTCATCGGACATTTAATGAATTCTTTGTCTACAGTCGGTTATATCAGGGGCAATCAGCTAAAGATTCACCAAGCTTTAATATCGAGCTTCCTAACGGTGAAATTATGTTATCAAAAGTTGCACAATCAGGTGGTAAAGCACTCATGTCAAATCCTAATAAAGTTTTAGGAAAATGGATTTTAAGAGATATTTTAAAACTAAAAGAAGGAACACTTGTCACGATGGACATGCTTGATGAGATTGGAATTGACAGTGTGAAACTGACTAAAAAAAGTGATGACTATTACTATTTAGATTTCCTAGAAAGTGGCTCATATGAAGAATTTGAGGAAAATCATAAAGAATAACCTACTTTATTAAAAAACTGCATAATCGTAAGGTAACACAAACGATAATTGGAGGCAATCCTCATATAGGGTGTCGTTTTAACAAAACAGCAGTAGAAAGATACTTGAAAATAGCTAGGCTACTTGAAAACTTGATAAACATAAAGAAAAACACGTGAGAAAAAGTATTTGAAAAAAGTAGTTTAGATTTTTCTTATTAATAGCTAATGATTTTATTCAGAAAGAAGGAAAATAGCATGGCACAAATTAACCCACGACTCATTCAAGCAATCACGGAGCAACCAACTGAAGATATCCCTGAAAGTCCGACTGTTGCTAAATTACCTGGAACGTATGCAAAATTGATTAATCGAAATAAGGATAAGATTAAAAGTAGGTGTCCAGATAACTTTTTCATGGTCAAGTGCAAGAGTTGTGAGCGTAAAGGGAAATATAATGTTGGATTGATCTTAGTTAATATTGATCAAAAGAGTCGTCCTGAGGAGACAGAACCAAATGAAATGGCGCAAACAACAGGCTATTTTCGTTGTAAACATTGTAATGATGCTGGGAATTGGGAAATGCCGATTGATTTTAATATGGCAATCCTAGCTGGGATGGTGATGCATGACTCTCCAATTGAGGATAAAAGGTGTGAGCTTGGAACGCATCGGCTATTCGATGGGAGTTGGCATCTGTATTGTTCTGATGCTGAGGAACATCTTTTGGATCTGTTAACTGAGGAGCCAGACAATGCTTATCTTTGGACGAGACTGGCTAATCTCTATTTTACAGGAAATCGTCCTGAACTTACAGCGTGTGTACTTGAGCATGCTTTATCAATTGATCGATATCAGACAGAGGCTCGTTATACGTTAGGGAGCTTTTTTCATCAAATTGGTGAACTGGAGTTGGCGGCTGAACATTATAAATATATGTTGTTAAGTGCGAATAAGTACCAAAAAATGGATGTCATAGATTTTCGTCACTTTTTGGCTGATGGATTAAATGACTTGTTTTTAATTCATCTCCGCTCTAATCAGGAGATTCCTTTCTTGCCAAGTATTGAATCAATGGAACAAGCAGGCCTTAATTTAGGCAATGATCGAAAAATTGTTGAACTGGATTTTGAGTTATTTCCAGATGAATTGGAATCTTTCTATCCACTTGCTGAAATGTATATGGGCTCATTACGCAATAGAATCCCTAAGAGGCAGAGAAGGTTGACTATTTCGATCAATCAAAAAGGTAAAAAGAAGAGACATAAGAAAAGAAGGAAATAAGAGTTATCAAGTGTTGATAGGGAATTTTAAGATCAATACAATACAAGTATGATTCTTTAGATTTTGATGGAAAGTGTTATAGTATATTAGCTAGAGGTTAAAAAGCGATTACTCTATATCGGACAAATTTCTATATAAAAAACTAAAAAATGTCCGAAGTTGACTACGGACATATTCTCACTTTTCAAGTCAAAAATAGTCCGTAGTTGTCCCGACTAGGGACATCTTCGCAGATTTTTCAAGTCAAAAAGTCCGAAGTCGCCCGACTACGGACTTTTTACAGCTTTTCAAATCAAAAATTGTCCGATATAAAAAATAACGAATAGATCATCCTCTATTCGTTTGACGTTTGGTTTTCAAGAGTATTTTTTATTTTATATATTTCTCGATCGTGTTCACTGACTTTGTCAATTAAGTAGTCGACATCGTCGTTAGACGCCAATCTCTTAAGTGCTTCCGTCGTAATTAGGTGGTACTCAGTTAACTTCACAGTCTGATCGTGAATGAGTTTTACAGTATTTGTGAGGGAATCTAAGCGACTGGTGTTATCGTCAATGCGCGTGTCCATGGCTCTGATTCGTTTATCGAGTCCATCAATCCGTTTATCCATACTTCCAATTCGCTGATCTAATCCGTCGATCCGTTTATCCATCATTCCAATTCGCTGATCTAATCCGTCGATCCGTTTATCCATCATTTCAATTCGCTGATCTAATCCGTCGATCCGTTTATCCATCATTTCAATTCGCTGATCTAATCCATCGATCCGTTTATCTAATCGATCGATCCGCTGATTTGTCACTACTTGTTCATGTTTAATCTCTTTCAATTCTGTTAGGATTTGATTTAAAATAACTTCGCTCATCTGAGTTCTCCTTTCTTGAGTTTTTTACGTGGTTATCTTACTTTCAAATTAGCATATATTTTGTTTTCAGACAACTCATTATCGAGGTGCTGTTTTGCAAAAACGGCTTGGATTTCATCGCTGTTTTCTAAGTTTGTTTAAGGATTTTTGAAAAATACTATGTTATTCAACATCAATTCTTTTTTTAAAAAAATCTTGGGTGAATTTTTGCCTGAAAGGGTTGTATTATCAGGGTTGGTCGTGGTTTGGATTTTGCTAGTTATATTGATGTGCTTAATTTGACCTAAACAACGTGCGAATTTTGTCGATATATATTATGCTATAAATATTATAATAGAGAGATATGGGGGAGCAATTAGATGAAGTACATAGTAAAACGTTTTAGTTTATTGTTTTTTTGGTTTGGTTTTTTTAGCGGGATGTGGATCGAAGGTCGATTTGTCGGATTATATTGAGGTTCATTTTAGTGGTTATGACACACTTGGGACGGCTTATTATTCGGTGGATGATAATCGTTTGATTGAGGATGCGTTTGGTGTGACTGATGAAGATTATTGGGATCTGGATGCTGAACAAATGGAGGCAATCAATGATATGGTGATGGCCTATTCAATTGAGTTAGCGCAGGATTCGGATTTATCGAATGGTGATGAGGTTACGGTTCGTATTTCGATTGATGAGGAAAAGACGAATAAGTTAAAGTCGAAGGATGAAGTAACTTTTACTGTCACTGGTTTAGAGGAGCCGGCTGAATTGTCGGATGAAGAAATTGAGCGTAATGTAATTGTGAATTTCAATGGTGTCAGTGGTCGTGGAAGGATTCAAATAGATACGACGTTTGATGGTGATTTGTATGATTTATGGGTTGAGGCTGAGCAAGATGGTGAGATTGCTAATGGTGATATGGTTAGGGTCAGTTTATCAGAAGAATCTCGTAATAACTTAGCTTACATTGGTTATGCGTTGTCTGGTGATGGTGCGGTTGAGTTCGAGGCATCTGGTTTAGATGTTGTTCCTGAAACAGTATTAGAGATTGCTAACTTGGAAGATGTTGAGCGGATGATTAGTGAGGGAATTAATCGTCAGTATCAAAATTCTACTTGGAATAGAAATTCTTATGATTTTACTGAAGGAAAAACTTACTACCGTCAGTTTGCTCGCGATACGGATGACTGGGGTAGTTCATCAGATCATGGGTCGTTAATTTCGTTGTACACGATTAATGAATATGATCGTGACGAAGAATTGGTTGATACATTTACGGCTCTTTATGGATTTAACAACATTATCATCGATGATAATGGTAATACGAATGTGACGCAAATAAATCAATACTTTGATTCGTATGACAATACGTATTCTTTAGTGTCGGTTGAGAAGTTGATGGAAGGTTACGGCTACGTTGAGGTTGAGTAATTAAATAAACTATATGCAGAAAGAAACACTTAAAAGTAAGTATCTGGAGTTTATTAGCTCCAGATACTTGTTTTTATGAGCAATTTTAATTGATATTTTCTGAGTGTGGTAAAGAATTTTGGGAGTTTCGTAGTGTGTGTAGGACTTGAAGTGAAGCTATGCAACGTTTAGAACGAATGGAAAATTAAACGCATAATCCTGATAATCATTCAGTCACAGCAACAGTTGACCATTTTAGTGTCTATTTATTATTAAGCGGTGTGATTTGGGATGCTGTCTGGGAAAATGAGATGCGTCGACCTGAAGAGGTTGATCAAGATGCATCCATTAACATTAGGTGGCTTTTTAGCACAAGGGGTAGCGTATCAATTAATTGAGCATAAAATATATAATGTCTTTTCATCAAAAAATAGCAATGTAGCTACTGTTAAAGAAACTTTAACTAATGGAAACTATTTTAAGAAAGCAGTCACGTTTAATGCTGCACCATTTTTCAACGTTACTTATACTAATGGTCCGGGTTTTTTTTCAGCGGCGATTCCATCTTGGGACTTAAATAGTGATAAGTACGATCAAAAAGTCTACAATTATTCAATCAAGGGTGACTTCTTACAACCTTTTGTTAATTTGAAGCAGGCGAAAAAATTGGGTCAAGTCGTTCCTGCGTTTTCAAAGAAACGAAAGGGATCTGCGCACTCTTTAGTTCAGTTTTTTGATCATTTTCCGAAACTTGATTAAACGATAAATAAGAAAAGCACCTGCATTAAATTTTGCGGGTGCTTTTTGAATTTGATTTGCAGTGCTTATTTTAGAATTTCTTGAATCTCTTCAAGTGATTTCCACTCATCGATGTTCATAAAAATTGTGTCTAATGTTGCGAGGTCTTGTTGGTTGATTCTTTCCTCTAATTGATCAGGTACTGGAGCTACGAATTTTGTGATTAGTTGGATTGCATTCTTAACTTGTAGTTCCAGCTGGCCTTCAAGCTTACCTTCTTCTCGGAATATTTCGGCTAAAGTCATCACTCTATCGCTCCCTTCAGAATAGTTTTGTTCTATATATCCCATAATATCATGAAATTTATCATTTGTAACCTGTTGGTTGGCGTGAAAGACGTAGTACATCATCGTTTCTAGATATTGCAGTGCAGTATCCTGATTAGTAAATTGTTTTAACAGGTCAACCGCATGGAAAATGGTTTTCAAAATTGCTTTTGGTCCTTTCTTACGAATATCTCGAAATAAGTTGAACATTATCCTCAAAAACACGTGAACTTTAAAGTTTGAGTCTTGATAGTCTATGACATTATAGAGAACATATTCGAAGTCTGGTGCGTATTTTTGGACGTCAACTGGTAGATCATCGTAACCGTTGATTAAGTCACCTAGCTTAAGTGGAATTGTCCAAATTGGGTCACCGTGATAGATCACGATTGGTATGACCATTGGTAAGTCATCCGAGGGCTTTTCCTTTTGACTCGCAGACCAAATTTCCAACATATACCGAAGTAATTGTAAGCTGACATTTTTGCTTAAATAACTTTTATGCTCTAATAAAAAGTGTAAATAAGTTGGGCAATCTTTAATTTTTGTTTTAAATAGTAGGTCGTTGAGACTCCCACAGCTAAAGCAATGGGATTCTTGAGTGACTAAGCGTTCGCAGTCCATTTCTGTTTTGAACA
>NZ_BAABDL010000090.1:0-1152 GCF_039539605.1 Amphibacillus indicireducens
AAACAATTTTTGAATAATAAAAGTGCACAAAGTTATCTAGCAAAAAGTGCACAATTCTACTTGACAGTTACATCATCATATTGGATATTTTGAGGCGGTATTTTTTGTGACATTGTCCAATCAGCCGTTTCAGTCCAAGCTTTGATGATGCTATTTGGCTCCTGTCCGAATAACATCAGAACAACAATTATGACCCCTAATAGAGGGATTGCTAAAAGTAGTGCTATCCAAGGTAGGTTTGTAGCTTTATTTAATATGCTTGATAACTTTTTGAATTTTGTTGTAAATAACCCAGTTTGTAAAGTGACATTTTTCTGATAAACAAAAATAGTGATTGTTTTAATGAAGATGATGATACAATTTGCAGGAAATAAAACTAAAAAAATGTCACTGATTGTTTGAATACACCACAACAAACAGATTCCCATACCTAAGTAGATTGCAGAAATTCCGATAACAGATACTATTGGGGATTGTTTATCCGCAGATATAAATCGAATGATATAGTAACCAATAAACGCAATTAATAAAATAATTACTATTGTTAAAAAAGCATCTGGCATAATCATGCTATGTTTTTGTAAATTATAAAGTTGAACATCCCAGTTAACAAAAACGATATTTGCTAATTCTGTATACAAATAGAGATATAGAACCCCTAACCCCATTGCAATAACTTCGATGACTTTATTAAAATGACGTTCTTTCTTGGTGACTAAATACTTTATCAGGTTAAAAATATTCCATCCCGTCAAAATCAATGGAATGCCGATAATACCGATTATGATTACTTGTCCCATTAAACACTCACCCAATTCTTTTAAAATACGGTTATAATCTAACAATTCATCTGTTCAGGAAATACTCTACGCCCTATCGACTTTTTTAGCTTTATTATGCGATGTATTATTCCTAATTATAACACTTCATCCTCTTTTTCACTACACGATTATTGTTTAGTTTGTAATATTCTTTATTTTGCTTCATTTTATCTACTCATCAATCGAGTAAAGAACAAAGTCGCTATCGCGACTAAATCACGTCCCAAGTAAACAATATTTACTTGGGATTTTATCTCGCGTTAGTTTTGCAGCTACTTTCTGAAAGGTAAGTTTGAGAAGCTTTGATACAGTAAATTGTATCACTATTTTT
>NZ_BAABDL010000091.1:0-3756 GCF_039539605.1 Amphibacillus indicireducens
TGACAACAGCCATAACCCTTCATGTATATGGGGTCATGGCTGTTTTTTCTTTGTTTTAGCTGCAAAACTCAGGATATTATTGTAATTTCTATATTCGCTATAATCCGCTTGGGATAAGTACTTATTTTGGAAGGCAGCACTTGTTTTTACACAGGTACTGCCTTGTTTTTTGGTGTTTGGTTATTCATTCTTTCTCATGCTGAATATGTCGTTGCTTGTGTCTTAGTTTATAAATCACTTACCGTTGCACCATGATGAATGCCAAAACAATACTGAACATACTGACTTCTGTTAATATCTAAATGAAATCCCTGTTTCTCAAACTCCTTTAGAATATAGCGATCAATTCCATAAGGACTTTGGTGTTCCTCAACAAACGCCTTATCTAAAACAGTCTGATAATCACCCATTGTAATCTGGAAATCATCGTTTGTGATCTCTAGTGTAAGCTCTTCTTCTTCAAACTCTCTTCTTAAGGCGTTAAAAACGACATTCATAAATTCCACAGCATTCATGTTTTTTGCCATATAGCCTCTAATATATCCACTCGTATTCATGTTTTCACCTCCTAAATTTATTTTAAAAAGCAAAAAAACTTCCCATCAAAAGATAAGAAGTTTAGTAATCGTGATTATTGCACCTCCTTATCGATATTTTAGCTGGACCACCTTACATATTTGCAGGTTGGTGTAGGGTCATAGAGCTAAATCTCTACCCTAACTCTTGATATATTGGTGTTACGTTGTTCAAGTAAATTATAGCACATGGCAAAATGAAAAGATAATATAAATAGGTCATTATTGCCTTATTGTATAATGTTCCTCAAAAGAATCTCGAATGATATAATTATTATATGAATTATTTTCATCATGTGAGGAGAAGTCTATAATAAATACGGTATTTGTAACTGCTAAACTAAAATAGTCAGTTATTGCTCACTCAATAAGACTGATCACTTCCTTACAAACCATGCCTCCCTCTTGATTATCATTAATATAAGGGTTGGTTTTATATGAGATTGTGAGCAGAATGATGATGACGACAATCGCAATGAGCGTGAGCAAAAATTGGAATTGATATTCTTTAAAAGTCTTTTTTAATATGCCTTTTTCGAGTTTTAATTGTCTCTTTTTCTTCTTACCTTTCTTGGTAACCCCATCGATGACTTCTTGAATTCTCTCTTCTGCGGCTGAAGCATCGACTTGTTGTTGCTCGCTTTTTTGATCCGACATGGTCCTCACCTCGATTAATTTTGTTGTTAGTTGTACTATACCAGAATGGCAAGAGAGTTTTTCAGAAAAAAATAGCCGATGAAGATTGCAAGTTCTATTTTCGTCAAATTTTCATGAAAGCTTGATATATTAGATCTGAGTATTGTATTTGATCTCTGCTAGAGGGTATTATGAAAAATCATCAAGGGGTGTTTTAATGGGACAGTCGAAGCGGTTAACGATTTTACAGATGAATGATAGTCATGCTTACTTGGAGTTGCATCCTGAAGTGTTTATTGAACAGGGGGTTGAGACGTATCGTCATGTCGGAGGCTATGCTCGGATTGCAACGATTTTTAATCAGGCTCGCGAGGAGAATCCTGGTGGTGTGCTTGCTTTAGATAATGGTGATACGTTTCATGGAACGTATCCTGCGGTGGCGTCTAAAGGTGAGGCGCTAGTACCGATTCTCAATCGGCTTGGCTTTGATGGGATGACGGGACATTGGGAGTTTGCTTATGGGCCGGAACAGCTGAACAAGCTTGTGTCGATGCTTGATTATCCGATGTTGGCTGCGAATATTTATGATCAGCAGACGGATGAACGTGTTTTTCCTTCGCATCGAATTATTGAGCGGGCTGGGCTGCGGATTGGTGTGATTGGGATTGCTGAACATATTGTTGATAAGACGATGCCCGCGCATTTTTCGAAGGGGCTTTATTTTACTTTAGGTAATGAGGAGCTTCCGGGGATTATCGCTGAATTGCGTGAAGAGAAAAAGGTTGATTTAGTTGTTGTGCTGTCTCATTTTGGTTTCCCTCAGGAGGCAAAACTTGTTCGTGAGGTTGATGGCATTGATATTTTGCTCAGTGGTCATACCCATAATCGACTTGAAAAACCTGTGATCATTAATGATACGATTTTGATTCAGTCCGGTTGTCATGGCTCTTTTATCGGGCGATTGGATGTTGAGTTTTCAGACGGAAAAATTCAAAGTTTTGACCATCACTTAATTGAGGTAACGGAAGAATTAGTGCCAGATCCAGAGGTAGACAAGCTTGTGAATGCAGTCATGAGTCCGGATCGTGCAATGCTTGAAGAGGTGGTCGGGCAGACTGAGGTTGCTTTAAATCGCTACTATCAACTTGAAACGACGATGGATAATTTGTTGTTAGAAGCATTGCTTGATGTAACAGGTGCTGAACTTGCATTTTCAAATGGCTGGCGTTATGGTGCTCCGGTGGTTGAGGGCGAGATTACGGTCAATGATTTGTGGAATATGATCCCGACCAACCCGCCTGTTTCGACTGTTGAAATGCGTGGCGCTGAAATTGTTGCGATGTTAGAGGAGAACTTAGAGAACACATTTGCCAGTGATCCTTACAATCAAATGGGTGGCTATCTTAAGCGTTGTCTTGGTCTAAAGATGTTTGTTAAGGTTGAGAATCCAACTGGGACACGGATCCAAAGTTTATTTATTGGTGACAAGAGAGTTGATGATGAGAAAACGTATTTTGCCTCGTTTGTGACGGTTCAGGGGGTTCCTAAGAAGTACGGAACCAACCGAAAGAATCTAGAAGTACATGCGATCGATGCATTGAAAGAGTACCTCAAGAAAAATCCGAGCGTTTCACCGGGATTAAGAGATACGGTGAGATTGGTATAGTAGAAATTATTTTTATAGGAATTAGAAAATGCACGCTCATGTGAGGGTGCATTTTTGTAGCAAGGTTTAAAAAATCCGTGTCAACTATAACTCTTTTTGAATCTCTTTAATTTCCTTAATCTCTAGTCCTGTCACTTTCGCTATAAGATGGATATCTAATTTTTCATTCAGCATTTCAACGACTACATTTCTCAACGCAACGGCTGAGCCTTCTTTTCTTCCGATTTCTTTCCCAATTTCTTTCCCTTTCTCTTCATAAGAAATAGGGATTTCAAAAATCTTCTCTGCTTCTGGTAATTTGTTAACCTCGTTCATTAATTGTTCCTCCTCTTCGGCTGTTAATGTTAAATACGACTCGAATTAATCCTTGTTTGAGGTGTAGTGTCATGTAGTTGATCGTGTTTTGTGTAGGTAGATTCTGGGGGCGTTTCTTTGATTAGTTGTGGCATGGCTACCATTCAATCACTTCCTTGTGAGTTTTGGTGAGGTGTCAAAGATGAGGGATCTAATTCTAATATAGCATGATTTTTTAGGCTGGGCAATATAAAGTAAGGTACTGGTAGCTATGAAGAGTAAATTTATTTAAATGCATATTACTTGCTCAAACTGTGAGTTAAATTTTACCATCTGGTTATCTGGATAAAATGAAAAAAAGACATCAGAATTTCATTTTATCTTATTTTTTTGTAAATTTTAGATTGCTTATTGTGATTGATCACCACCTTTGGTATACTGAGGACATCAAGTGAATCGAACTTGTATCGGTTTCTTGATGTTTGTTATATCCTCGTCTGTTAAAATGCGGGTGCGAATCGCTTCCAACAGATCCGAGGATTTTTCTTTTGCTGTTTTTTTGAATGACTTTAAAATCTTAAAGCC
>NZ_BAABDL010000092.1:0-758 GCF_039539605.1 Amphibacillus indicireducens
AAGTAAAAAAGACTTTCGGTCTTACTTGTTTAAAAGTTTGATTTGATGTCTTGTCATACAGCTTTGTGAATATCCTAATGAAAGAATCGTTCACAATCTGTTTCTTCTTATCTAGTTTTCAAGGTACATTTCACAGGAGCATACGCTTCCTATTATATAGAGAGATTGATCTCTCAAAACTGAACCAAACAACACAATCGTTAAGTCAGCTCAAATGAGCTGTTCCTATATCGCAATCTAGCTTCGACTCCCAGCAACTAGCAAACTTCGCTCTCCTCCACTGCGATAAGTCAACATCAACTCACTTACGTTCGTTGTGTTTCCTTTATCTCATTACGGAGCGCTCCAGTTTGTACGTTGCAAAACGGTCGCCTACGCCTTTTGCTTTTCCTTAGAAAGGAGGTGATCCAGCCGCACCTTCCGATACGGCTACCTTGTTACGACTTCACCCCAATCATTGACCCCACCTTCGGCGGCTGGCTCGCTAAAAGCGTTACCTCACCGACTTCGGGTGTTGCTAACTCTCGTGGTGTGACGGGCGGTGTGTACAAGACCCGGGAACGTATTCACCGCGGCATGCTGATCCGCGATTACTAGCGATTCCGGCTTCATGTAGGCGAGTTGCAGCCTACAATCCGAACTGAAAATGGTTTTATGGGATTGGCTCCACCTCGCGGTTTCGCTACCCTTTGTACCATCCATTGTAGCACGTGTGTAGCCCAGGTCATAAGGGGCATGATGATTTGACGTCATCCCAA
>NZ_BAABDL010000093.1:0-18001 GCF_039539605.1 Amphibacillus indicireducens
ATTGGTGTGGATACTTATAAATACTTTCTTCAGAAAGTCCAACTTTCTCTAGTAAGCCTGCAACCTCTAAAAGTTCTTCTCGCTTCGTCATCTTTTCATAGTTTCTCAATGGTTCCGCAACAATATCAAGCACCCGTTTTTTCGGGTTTAATGATGAGTACGGATCTTGGAAAATCATTTGAATGTCTTTTCTGAAATCTAACTTTTTATTGGCCTTATCATTCAGATCATTGCCTTGAAACAGCACTTGACCTGATGTAATGTCGTTCAAACCAATAATCGCTCGACCTGTCGTAGTTTTACCCGAACCGGATTCACCAACAAGACCATAAGTCTTCCCTGCTTCAATCTGAAATGAAACCCCATCGACTGCACGAACAGCATCAATTTTGCGATTCAGAATCCCACCTCGAATTGGAAAGTGAACGTTTAAATCCTTTACCTCAAGAAAGGTCATTTTTGTTCAACCTCCTCTTCTGGAAAATGAAAATGTTGATAGCATGAGCAACGAACAAAGTGTCCTGGCTCAATTTCATGAAGCTCTGGATTGTCCTCATGCATTGAATCATCAATCCAAGGAATCCGGTCTTTAAAGCGACACCCTGTCCGTGGTAAGTTAGCCAATGACGGGACAATCCCTTGAATGACATGTAATTTATCTTGTTTAGATGTGTCAGTTGAGTTTGGAACTGAATTTAATAATGAGCGTGTATAGGGATGTTTCGGTTGTTCAAATAATGTTTGAACATCAGCGATCTCAACAATCTCTCCTGCATACATCACAGCAACACGATCAGCCATCTCAGCAACAACACCTAAGTCATGCGTAATTAAAATAATTCCTGCATCCATCTTTGCTTTTAGCTCTCGAATCAGATCTAATATTTGTGCTTGGATCGTCACATCTAAAGCAGTTGTCGGCTCATCAGCAATTAACAACTCTGGATCATTCGCAATCGCAATTGCGATCATCACACGCTGACGCATCCCACCAGATAGTTCGTGTGGGTATTGATCGACAACATAATTTGGCCGAGGAATCCCAACCTGATTCAGCAAATCAATTACCCGGTCATTTAACACCTTTTTCGACAATTTTCGATCATGTAAAAAGAGTGCTTCCCCAATTTGCTCTCCAACTGTCATTAATGGATTTAATGCCGTTAATGGGTCTTGAAAAATCATCGCCATATCTTTACCGCGCACATCATTTAAGCGTGTGGCTGTCATGTCAATGACATTTTCATCTTTAAATAAGATTTCTCCTTCGGTTTTCGCGCGATTATGCAGGCGCATAATTGAAAAAGCTAACGCACTTTTCCCTGACCCTGATTCACCTACGATAGCTAAGACCTCGTTCTTTTTAACGCTCAATGAGACGTTGTCAACTGCCGCATAATAATCATCGCGAATTCGAAAGGAGGTGTGTAAATTTTTAATTTCTAATAGTTTTTCGCTACTCACTCTAAACCTCTCCTCTCTCACTCTTTATCCTTTGAATTTAATTAAGCAAATTATACAAAAGACCTAATGACTAATTATGAACACTTTAAAATAGGCTGACTGTCATCAATTCAAATAAATCTTCCAAGACAATGGCATTGACAGTTAACCTACAATAAAAAACCTCTATTTTAGATATCACCTTTTAGAGATTAAAGAAATGCTTTTGTATAAACTTGTCTAAACGTGTCTACTTATGTAGAAAATTATTTAAAGGACTGCAAAATACATCTAAATATAGACGTGCTTTAATTGCATAGAAAGAATTATATTGGATTGGATTAAAAAATGCAATATTAATCGAATAATAAGATAATATTCGCAAATATGCTAATTTTCTGTTAAGTTTGACATGCGTTGTCTGACAACTGTTTTCAGTCGTTTTTAAAAATAAAGCTATTTTCAGAAATATTTCACATTTGTATATTTAAACAGACGTTATCCAATTTAAATTTGTGAAAGCTCTGTGTGTATTTTTCACCATTTAAGAAACATTATGCTATTTTTCTTGCGTGGTATGACTTGACTATATAATGTAGCTGACTTTAGTGCTAGAATGGACTGAACAATTAAAGAAGTAGACAATGCCGATCAAGAAGAAGCGTGGTTTATCGTACCGACTGAAAATGTTTTTAAAAAAGGGACGATCCATATCATATTAGCTGTTACAGACAAAGGGACACCTCCATTAACAAGGTATCAACGTGTCATTATTGATGTAAACTAAGAAAACACAGTCAGCCGATAAAATGTGGCTGACTGTGTTTTTTATTGTGAGTTGCTTTCCTTTATTTCTTGTGATAATCGAAAGTTACCTCGTCTTGATCCTCAAGGTAATCAATTGATAGATCATGGCCGTCAAAAAACCAAAGATCATCATCTTCAACAAGAAAGTGGACACCTTCTTTTTCAATCACGGTTCCTGTCCCAATCGGTTGATCAACCTTTAAAAATGCTAAAGCAAAGTTTTTTTGCACAGGGCTTGTCCCGTATATTTGTGGGAAAAACTTGACGTACTCATCTACCTGCACACCATAATCTTCTTTAAACCATTTTAAAGCTCGATCAGTTGCTTCTATTTTCATAATAAAAAAATCCTTTCAAGCTTGTATTTAATTGCTAACATATCCTGTCCATAGTATAACATGATTGCTTACTTTTAAAAGAATTTATGCTTGCTGTCTAGTTTTCTAATTCAAGTTATTTTTTGTCCGCTTGCCATACGTGTTCGAATTGATTATAATATGGGTAATTATATTCAATGCGTTGATAAAGTTGAGGATTCATAACCACTGGTTTGACAGAGAGTCTGATCGCTGAAAACAGACACCAAGCTATGATGAAATTGGGACTTTTGAGCAAGTATGTTCTTCATACCGTTTTGATCGAACGTTATCAGATCATAAGTGATCTCATTTTCCGAGATAATTAGGGTGGCACCGCGGACCATTCGCCCCTATCCAACAATCGGAACATGAGTTTTTTTGTTTTAGTTTAACAATTAAAATGGAAATAAATATGTATATATCTATACTAACGGTCAATTCTCTCACTAGGTGATTGTAACGGAAGGTGGCGACTCCTTGAAAATAAAGGACAATTTTCTGCGTGCGATGCATCGCTGTCGAAGCCTTCCTTGTCCAGCGGGAACAGCACGAGTCCGAAGATCCAGTAAGAAAATTAAGGAATGTTAGACTATGAACGCCACGTTCTGTAGACTCGAGGCCGGGGAGGCAGGCTAAAATCGTCACGTCCTGTGACAACGCCTGCATGACCTACATCCTGTAGGCCCGAAAGCGTCCACCTGTAGTGAAAATCACCGGTGTCATATTGAAACACTATTAAATAGAAAAAGGATTGGTGAAGGAAATGGAAACAATTTTTTCAGGTATTCAACCGAGCGGTTCACTCACATTAGGAAACTACTTAGGCGCAATGAAACAATTTGTCGAACTACAAGAAGATTATGATTGCTACTTTTGTATTGTCGACGAACATGCGATTACCGTTCCACAAGAACGCCTAAAATTACGCAACAATATTCGCGAACTCGCAGCACTCCACCTTGCAAGTGGAATTGATCACAATAAAGCAACGCTATTTATTCAATCTGAAGTCCCAGCCCACACACAACTCGGCTGGATCATGCAAACCCAAAGCTATATCGGCGAACTTGAGCGAATGACTCAATTTAAAGATAAATCAGCAGGTAAAAATGCTGTATCATCGGCATTACTAACATATCCACCACTAATGGCAGCTGATATTTTGCTTTACAATACGAGCTTAGTGCCTGTAGGAAATGACCAAACACAGCACTTAGAACTCACACGCGACTTAGCAGAACGATTTAATAATAAGTACAATGATATTTTTACCGTCCCACAAATCAAAGTTTCTGAAGTTGGCGCTCGAATTATGTCTTTACAAGAACCAACGAAAAAAATGAGTAAATCTGACCAAAATCAAAAAGCAACAATTTACATGCTTGATGAACCAAAACGAATCGAGAAGAAGATCAAAAGTGCTGTTACGGACTCTGATGGTGTCGTCCAGTTTGATAAAGAAAATAAGCCAGGTGTCAGCAACTTAATGACGATTCTCGCAAGTTGCACAAATCTAACATTGGACCAAATTGAGGAAAAATATCAAGGTGTTGGCTACGGTCAATTCAAACAGGATGTAGCAGATGCCGTTGTTGCAACGTTAAAACCGATTCAAGATCGCTATCATGAGATTATCGATTCACAAGAATTAGATGATATTTTAGATCATGGTGCAGAAAAAGCGAGCCGAATAGCTAACAAAACATTAGCAAAAGCGAAAAAGGCAATGGGATTAGGCCGTGTTAAAAAACGTAAATAGTCAATAACCAAAGAACCCGAAAATCCATTCGGGTTCTTGTTATTTTTTAAAACAATAAGATCAGCTTAATTGGCTGAAGCTCCTGTTCATTTATACAAGGAGAAACTTAAGTTAAAGCATGGAGCAACAGCCATGATTTTAAGCTTATTTCATTCGTTTTACTGTCGTTTCAAGATCAATTTGATTCGCTCTTTTCCACAACTGTTCAAACAGAGGCTGCCCTTTAACAATTTTCCAGCAAAATTGTTCATGCCGATCTGACCAGCCATTAACAATATGATCGTAAAGTCTTTTCCATGCCGATTCAAAATTCAATTTCTGAATCAGCTGATAATGATCAGGCTCCCATTCCGTTAACCAATAACGGAGTTCATTAAGATTCTTACCCACTTGTAATTGATCCAAAACGAGCATCATCAATTGTTTCAACTCACGCTCGCGACGGTTTAAGCCGAGCATCATTTCCGGAGCTAAAGAAAACAAATCTTCTCTTTCATTTAACCGATTATTTTTCCATGAAAATTCCATTTGACTCTTTGTTCGGATCATTTGAAAAACTCTCCGCTCATGACGCGGAATTAAGCGGCTTTTCTTGAATGGAATCCGGTAGCCCATCGTATCAAATGTGAGCACCCCTTGACCGTCGGTAACAACGGCGGCATACTCAAGTGGTTTTCCTTTAACAATCGTTCGGTTTTCGATCATCACCAGTAGTTTTTCTGGTAAATCATCAAGGCTATTTTCAATATAATTGTATAAACTTTTTTCAATAAACAAAACGGGAATCCTATCAATTAACTCGATCTTATCCCGCTTCCTCCACTCAAAAAAAGGACAGACGTTATACCCTTTATCCTCACCATCAAACCAATTGACCCATATGTCATTCAAAACGAGCATTGAACAACCCTCACTTATTCTTCTTTACCAAATAGTATCACCATTATCTGCAAATTTATTCATTTTATTCGTTTTGATAATCGGTAATAGCCTGGGATCATTAAGATTAAACCAACGAAAAAAAGTTGACATTCTGGTTGACTTAAGACAAATTGCCAATAACTTGTCCACGATAAACCTGCGGGAATCAGGTTCAAATACAAAATCATCATTGCCCCGCCTACAACGGTTAATCCAAAACCAATTAAAAAGAGCATCTTAATTCCCCCTCAAGCTTGTCCTTACAGTTATATTTTATGTAATACCAAATAAAAAAAGACCTCTCACGTGTAATCGTGAAAGGCCCTTGTTGATATACTAAAATTAGTCCTGATATTTTTTGAAAACTAAGCTTGCATTATGACCACCGAAACCAAGTGAATTCGATAAAGCAACGTCAACTGTTCTTTCTCTTGCTTCGTTCGGAACATAATCTAGATCACAATCTGGATCAGGTGTTTCATAATTGATCGTCGGTGGAACAATTCCTGTTTCAATTGCTTTAATCGAAGCGATCGCTTCAACTCCACCTGCTGCACCTAGTAAATGACCCGTCATAGATTTTGTTGATGACATCATTAAATCATAAGCATGTTTGCCAAAAACAGTTTTGACTGCGATCGTTTCAAATTTATCGTTAAAAGCAGTACTTGTACCATGCGCATTAATGTAATCTATATCATTAGGGGTTAATCCTGCATCATTGATCGCTTGCTTCATCGAGCGTTGTGCACCTTCTCCATCAGGCGCTGGCGCTGTAATATGATAAGCATCAGCAGTTGAACCATAGCCAGCAATTTCTGCGTAGATATGTGCACCTCTAGCCAATGCTGAATCAAGTGATTCTAGCACAAGAATTCCAGCACCTTCTCCCATGACAAAACCATCGCGGTTTTTATCAAATGGACGGCTTGCTGTTTGTGGGTCTTCATTAAAAGATAATGCACGTGCAGTTGAGAATCCAGCGAATGACATATTTGTTAGAGGCGCTTCAGCACCACCCGCAATCATCACTTCTGCATCACCACGCTCGATCACTTTAAATGCATCGCCAATTGAATTGGTTCCTGTCGCACATGCAGTTACCGTACATGAGTTCATTCCTTTTGCACCTAACTGAATTGAAATTTGACCAGCCGCCATATCCGGAATTAGCATCGGAACAAAAAATGGACTCACGCGACGATAGCCTTTTTCAATAAAATTATGAAACTGCTCTTCATACGTTGCCATCCCGCCAACACCAGAGCCGACCCAGACACCAACGTCATTCGCATTTGTTTCATCAATCGTAAGTTTGGCATCTTCAACAGCCATTTTAGCTGCTCCGACAGCATATTGCGTAAATAAATCCATCCGCTTTGACTCTTTCTTATCCATATATAATAGGGGGGCAAAATCTTTTACTTCTCCAGCAACCTTTGCAGGAAAATCATCTGGATTAACTTTTGAGACAATATCAATTCCTGACTTACCTTCAATTAAATGAGACCAAAATTGATCAACTGTTGAACCTAAAGGTGTAACTGCACCCATACCTGTTACAACGACTCGTCTTCGTCCCATAGTGATTCCTCCTTCTGCTACTACTGTATTATTTTTAATCCTTATTTACCCCAACGCAGAGCCATTGAACCCCATGTGAGTCCACCACCAAAACCAACTAAAACGACCAAATCACCGTTTGTAATTTTTCCATTCCGGACATCTTCTGAAAGTGAAATCGGGATCGATGCTGCCGATGTATTTCCATACTTATTAACAGAATAAGACATCTTCTCTTTACTAATCCCTAATCGTTCACGAGCTGCCTCCATGATCCGAATGTTTGCTTGGTGTGGAATTAAATAATCAACATCTTCTTTAACTAAGCCAGCTTTCTTTACGACAGCCTCAGCTGATTCAGGCATCTGACGGACAGCAAACTTAAATACTTCTCGGCCATTCATGCGAATATTTCCACCATCTTGATGAAGTGAAGTTGCCCCTTTTCCATCTGCACCTAACTCAAACGACAGAATTCCTTTATCTTCAGAAACCTCGCTAACGACCGCTGCACCTGCCCCATCTCCAAAAAGAACGCAAGTGTTTCGATCAGACCAATCCGTTATTTTTGATAACTTTTCGGCACCAATTACAAGAATATTTCTATAGGTACCACCATCAATAAACTGCTTAGCTGTGACCACACCATAGATGAATCCAGAACAAGCCGCTCCGATATCCATTGCTGTTGCATGAGTTGCCCCTAACTTTTCCTGGACTTGACATGCAACCGATGGAAACGATTGATCTGCAGTTACTGTCGCCACAAGAATCAGATCAATATCTTCTGCCTCTAATCCCGAATGATCGAGTGCATTTTTTGCGGCATAATAAGCCATATCAGATGTCTCTTCTTCTTTCTTTGCAATATGACGCGTTTCAATTCCCGTTCGCGTCCGAATCCATTCATCTGTAGTATCTACCATTTTTTCTAAATCTTTATTTGTTAAGATCGATTCAGGCAAGTAATGCCCAACCCCAATAATACCTGTCGCCATTTCATTTAACTCCTCGCTTAAGTTCAATTGCTCTCCAATTAGCACTTGGTACTAATATAAGCCATAATGATAAGTTAATCAAGTTTTTTCGTTTTTTTCAAACAAAAAAAATTATAAAATTGATTCCCATTTCTTTTGTCTCGTTTGTTTGATAAAATAGTACAGTGATTAGAAGGATAAGTTATTGAATCGGGATGATATCGTTCGATTCAGCAATAACATGATGGGTCTGTGCTATTCGTTACCTCTATCGTGATTTTTCAACCAGACAGGGCACGATTAGATCGATTTACATAAAAAATAACCCCTTGTCATCATAGACAAGAGGCTTTTCATTAAATAAACGGTATCAAACTAATTGCAGTTAGTGCTGCTAATGGTATAATCAGCTGGTTAGGACCCGGTCTCGGGCCGGGGTGTGGTGCTGGTCCGTACGGTGGGTATGGATAACCCGGATAGCCTGGATAGTATGGTGGATAACCGCCATATGGCGGGCGTGGTCCTGGACCTGGTGGATATCCTGGTCCATGTGGTGGACGCGGTCTTGGTGGATATTGTGGTCCCCCTCCATAAGGATTATCCTGTCTACTCTCATCATAAATATTATCTGACCGCCCAGGTACAGTTAAATAAACATTTTCATCATCAAGATTTGTAATAACCCCCGCAATTTGCTCCCCTGATGTTGTTTGAAGCAATACGTGTTGATGCATATGTTGCTTACATAAATCATAAATATGATTTTGCATAGAGCTCCCTCCCATTCTCATCAATAGCCTATGCCCAAAAATAAATTGTGTGATTAGTTAATGAAATTATGGAGGAATTATAATGACTTTTTTTGAGCGTTTAATTGAGATTATTCAGTATATGTTTTTAGGTTTTGTCCAAGGATTTACCGAGCCGATCCCGGTTTCATCTAGTGGTCACTTAGTGATGTTACAAGATATTTTCGGCATTAAAGTAGAAGATCTTTCATTTGAAATCTTTTTACACTTTGCCTCGCTAATTGCGATTATAATTATTTACTGGGATGATATCGTGCGGCTTGCAACAAATGGATACAAGTATTTATTTAAAAAAGAACAATCAGCTAAAGAAGATTTCAATTTTATTCTCTATTTAATTGTTGCGACGATTCCAGCTGGTGTACTTGGACTTCTCTTTGAAGACCAAATTGGGGAAATTTTTAGTACAACAAAGATGGTTGGGATTTCTCTAATTATTACGGGGATTGCACTTTGGATCATTCGTAATTTACGCGGAAGAAAAACAGACGGTGAATTAACTTTTAAAGACGCAATTATTGTTGGACTCGCTCAAGGGGTCGCACTTATACCAGGAATTAGCCGCTCTGGTGCGACATTAGTTGCTGCCATGTTACTCGGTATGAAGCAGAAAACAGCACTGCGCTTTTCCTTTTTATTGTTTATTCCAGTCAGTTTAGGAACAACAATTTTATCACTTGATAGTTTTCTGTCCGAACAATTTCTGTCACAATGGCTAGTTTATTTAATCGCCTTTATTACAGCAGGAGTCGCGACATTTTTCGCCTTACGCTGGTTTATGAATATTATGGCACGAGGGAATTTAATCTATTTTTCGATTTACTGCTTTATTATCGGTACACTTGCTTTTCTAATTCTGTAATTACGATCATTCATATATAGGAGTTTTTTACTGTGAGACAGCTAGTTGAGATCAATCATTTACCCAAAAAATTACTTAAACACCTGACAGAACCTGATTATTACTTGCCGATTCATAAGAATACCTTTTTATTTCGCCAAGGTGAGCCTGTAAAAGAACTTTATGTGATTATTTCAGGACAAGTTATCATCGGGAAAACATCATCTGAAGGTCGTGAATTAACCTTAAGATTTTGTGGACCGAATGACTTAATTGGTGAATTTATCATTGATGATGTGCCGATCAATTATTTAGTTGATGGAAAAATTACTGAATCAGGTGAAGTGGCTGTTTTTGACCAAAAAAAATTGCTCGACCGATTGCAGAATCAACCAGAAGCAATGATGGAATTCTTAAAGTTTGCTAGCATACAACACCGCAAAGATCAGATGCGGTTTCGAGATCTGCTACTATACGGGAAAAAAGGCGCACTCTATTCGACCTTAATCCGACTTGCGAATAGCTATGGGCGAAAAACTGATGATGGAATTTTAATTGAGCTTCACCTAACAAATCAGGAAATTGCAAATTTTTGTGCGACCTCACGCGAGTCGATCAATCGAATGTTGAGTGAATTGAAAAAACAGCAAGTGATCCGAATCGATCAAGGAAAAATCACAATTATCAAGCTAGATTTTATAAAAAAAGCAATCAATTGTGAAAACTGTCCTGTCACACTTTGTACAATTAATTAAAACTAAAAAAACCGGTTGAGTAAACATTCTACTCAACCGTTTTTTTAATGAATCAATCAGGAATACCTAAAGCAATTTTTGCATAACGAGACATTTTATCTTTCGTCCATGGTGGCGACCAAACAATGTCAACGCGAGTATCTTTAACTTCCGGTAGATCTGACAAGGCCCCTTTAACGTCTGCTTCAATATGCCCTGCTAACGGACAACCCATTGCTGTTAATGTCATCGTCACAATCGCTGTTCCTTCGTCATCTAATTCAACATCATAAATAAGCCCTAAATTAACAATATCAATACCGAGCTCAGGGTCAATTACGTTCTCCAAAGCGCCGATTAAATTTTCCTTCAATGCTTCATCCATTCGACTCACTCCCTTTTCTATGCATGACATCTTGTAATCCATTATAAACAATATGGTATAAAAAATAAAGTGATCATCATCGCGTTTGTTTGATTGATCGGTTCATTTGTGAAACCCAGTCAACTAAAGCAAGCCTTGCTTGTCGACTCACCTTGTGGCCGGTATTTTTTTCACTTACAAATGTAATTGTTTCAGCATTCGCTTGTTCTTGTTTTAATTGTTCATAAAAATCTGTTGCATGTTGGAATGGCACAACTTGATCCTTTTCTCCATGCCAAATAAAGAGTGGGCGATTTTGCAACTGATCTAGATTTAAAGACAAATCATACTGTTTAAGTTGATTTAATAATTCAGCAATTTCTTCTTCAGTGAGAGGAAGCTCAACACCACTCGCTTCTGCTTGCTGAATAACCGACTCTGCAAATCGATGAAATAAAGCTGTTCCCATCATAATGCCCGCCCGGGATATCCATGGATAATTCGTCAATGCTGCTGCGGTTGTAATCCCACCCATACTTGTCCCCGCTAACGTGAACGAGCCATTTTTTATTAAACGATCTTGATTAAGTTTTTCATAAATAATCGCTAATTCTGCGATACTTTTTTGAATCATGTCGAAAAAGTGTAACTCAAGGTTTTCGATATCTGATTGCTCACGTTCACCATGTAGATGGGCATCAGGTAAGATCACTCGAAAACCTCGTTCGGCTAGTAGGTAACCAATTGAGAGGTTATCTTCTTTTGCACCAGTTATTCCGTGTAAATACGTCATTGTAGGTAATGGCTTGCCTGCGAATTCAGTTTTTTCACAAATGAGTAGAGGGACGCCTTCCCAAATCTCACGATTGATCTGAATCAATGTCATCATCCTATCTATTGTTTTTATCTTTAGCTCTAGTTTAAGGATAACGGAATTACCTTTAAATTGCAAAATGATCGACTTACTATTAATCTAGCAAGCTTTACTTTACATGATTGGGAAACTTCTTTAATATAGATTATTAGAGATAGGGGGATGTAGATGAAAATGAAACGACACTTAATCGCGTTAGACTTAGATGGAACGTTACTGACAGATGCCAAAACAATTACGGAACGATCGAAGCACGTCATTAAAAAAGCCCGAGAAGCTGGTCATATTGTTGTGATTGCGACTGGTAGACCACATCGAGCAAGTTTAACTTATTATGAAGAGCTTGACCTTGATACACCGATGATCAATTTTAATGGTGCTTATTTGCATCATCCGATCGATAAAAAATGGGAAGCATTACATAGTCCCCTTCCGCTCCGGACAGCGCTCGCTGTAATCGAGACATGCGATCAACTCGGTGTCCACAATATCATGGCTGAAGTACTTGGCGATGTTTATATTGATCGTTATGATGAAGAGTTTATGGAGATTTTCCATATTAACCGAATCGATCATCCGATTCGAATTGGTAATCTAAAAAATCAATTGGATTACGATCCAACATCATTAATTATTCACCCACGTGAGAATCAAGTTGATCTTTTGCGTGAAGGTCTAAACCGTGACCACGCATCGGTCATTGAACATCGGCATTGGGGTGCACCTTGGAACATGATTGAAATCGTGCGAAAAGGAATGAATAAAGGTGTTGCTGTTGATCGAGTCGCTAAATATTATCAGATTGAACCAGAAAACGTCATCGCTTTTGGTGATGAAGATAACGACCTAGAGATGATCGACTACGCTGGTGTTGGTGTCGCAATGGAAAACGCCGCTAGCTATTTGAAAAAAATCGCCAACTATGTAACAGCTACGAATGAAGCAGATGGTGTCGCTATTTTCCTAGAAGATTATCTCGATTTAAATTAGTCGATCCATTTCGCTCAGTTCAATTACTTTTATTGAGACGATTGATTTGCTAAACTTAATTGTGATAACTGTTTTAGGAGGAATAATCATGGCTGTAATTACTGAAGCTACACCAAATCCAAATGCAATGAAGTTCGTTTCTGATCAGCAAATTTTCCCTGGCGATGATAGTGTGAATGTTAAACACGGTGAAATGAGTGACTATCCAGTCTTAAACGAATTGATCAAACTCAGTGAAGTTGAGAATGTATTTGGCTATCAATTCTTCATTACAATCAATAAACAAGAAAATGTACCATGGGAAACAGTCATTCCGAAAGTCGAAGCCGTGATGGCTAAACATGGTTATTGATGCAATCATACTAAGTTTAAATTTTTTATCTCTATCGATTATCAGTTGTTAGTAAATGAATGACCATAATCACTCAATTAAAAAAAGCTCTACTTACGATCAAAGTAAGTAGAGCTGTTCTTTTTTTCAAAACTGTTATATTGCAAATGTAGTCATAATCAATTCGTATCTTTTCTAAAGAAGCCAAAGATTCCGGCAGTTTCAACCACGTTAGTAAATGCATTGGGATCAATCTCATTAATCACACGCTCTAAATCATAGAGCTCATACCTCGTAATGACAATCACAAGCATTGACTTGTCCTCTTTCGTATAAGCACCTCTAGCAGGTAAAATCGTCATCCCTCGATGAACCGTCTGGTGAATCGCTTTTTGCAACTCATCGGTTTTCTTCGTCACAATCATAGCGGTAACTTTTTCATGTCGCGTATGTACTGCATCGATCACTCGTGTACTAACATATAGAGCCAACAGTGTATAAAGTGCATTTTCAGGTTCATTCAAAATCCCTGCAAACAAAATAATCACACCATTAATCAGCATTAAATAAACACCGATCGGTTTATCTTTTACCCGTGAAATCACCATTGCCAAAATATCTGAACCACCTGTTGAAGCACCCCACCTTAACGTGATCCCAACACCAAATCCACCGATCACACCACCAAATACGGCATTGAGCATGATATCATTTGAAATCGACAAGACTGGGAGCAACTCTAAAAATACCGTTGTAGCTGCGACTGATAAAATACTGTAGATCGTAAAATGACGCCCAACCTTAAACCAACCTAAGAGGATAACTGGGATGTTCAAAGCGACAAGCCAAATACCCGTCGTAATAAAAGTAATCCCCAAATGAGTTGCGAAAAATGAAGCAAGTAGTTGCGCCATCCCAGTAAAGCCACTCGCATATACATCTGCACTAATATAGAAAAAATTTAATGCAATGGCATTGATCAATGCACCAATAATAACAATTGCAATTCGCTTAGCCTCTAAAAGAAACATTGGTCTGATTCCCCCTACTCTATTAGCCGATTAATATCGTTTTCCTCTTTCTATCATAAGCTAAATCATCCGAAAGATTCCATCATTTATAATTATTTATTGAAAAGATCAAAAAGCCTTTGACGAATCCCATTGGTAACTATAAACTAGAAGTAATTGAGATGCAATTCTTTTATCAAAAACAACAATAATTGGAGGGGATTTTTTTGAACGTACAAATTATTGCCGACTCAGCTAGCGATTTAAACTCTGAAGATTATGAAAAATATAATATCGAATGTGTCAGATTAGCTGTCATAATGGATGGAAAACATTATTCTGATGGGGATGGTATTAAAGCGAAAACAGTCTACGATGAAATGCGTAACGGAAAGGTATTTAAAACCTCACAAGCTACGCCAGAACAGTTTAAAGAAGCTTTTACTAAGTATGCAGAAAAGAATCAACCAACGCTATACATCGCCTTTTCATCTGAGCTATCTGGAACATATCAATCTGCAACGATTGCCGCACAGGAAGTTCAAGAGCAATATCCAAATTGGCAGTTAAAAATGATTGATACAAAATGTGCTTCATTAGGTGGTGGGCTTGTTGTCCTCAAAGCCGCTCAGTTGGCACAAGAAAATAAATCATTAGAAGAAATTACAGCGACTGCACAGTACTATGCCGATCATATGGTACACATTTTTACCGTCGATGAACTCGAACACTTACAACGCGGTGGACGTGTATCAAAGTCAGCAGCATTCATTGGCACTTTATTAAAAATAAAACCAATCCTGCATGTCGACCAAGGAAAATTAGTTCCACTTGAAAAAGTCCGTGGTTCTAAAAAAGTCTTCAATCGAATCCTTGATATGATGGAAGAACGAGGTACTGATTTCAAAAATCAAACAATTGGCATTAGCCATGGCGATGACCTCGAACGTGCCAACCAATTAGCAGAGATGATTAAAGAACGATTTGAAGTCAAAGGTGTCGAGATTCGAATGGTCGGTGCAACAGTTGGCGCCCACTCAGGTCCAGGAACAATCGCCCTCTTCTTTTCAAATTCTAAAATTCAATAATAATCATTAAAAAGGTGAGCCGACGATATCGACTCACCTTTTTGTATCGATTGAGATCCAATTACGGTAAAAAGCCCCAAGGTAAACGACCGAAGCCAAGAACAAGAACAATTACTAGTACAACAACGAACTGAACCATCAAGCCTCTAGAAGCCGCGCCTTTTTTATTACGAATAACAAACCATTCCATTAGAAAAATAAGGTACACACCAGCAAGTGCTTTTACAATCGCTTCTACACCATAATTATCCCAAACAGGGGCTTGCGTATAGCGATAGATCAGCATCCCACCAGTATATAAAATAACAAGAAAAACAATTCGGTTAATGTTATGAAGTACATTGGCTATTTGCTGTTTGTTTTGTTTTAGCAATAACCATGTTGCGATAAATAAAATAATTGATAAAGACCAGCTTGTCACATGTAAATGCATATTGAACAAAACGATCACTCTCCTTTTATCTGTGTATAGCCAAATTACAATGGATTTAAACTATTGTCAATCTTTTTTTACCTAAAGGTATGTTAAGTGTGCAGAGGTGTGCAGATCGTCGAATCGATTGACAAACCCCAGCACAAATCAACTCTATTATGTCAGTGTTTAATACGGGTTGGTCTGTTAACACAAAAAAACTTTTACTCAACGGGTTGAGTAAAAGTTTTTAGATTTAGTCTTAGTTAATAACTCGACGAACATGTCCTGTGAAGCGTGATGACCAGTAACTGCTGTTCATATCAGCAATCGCAACACCTGTTGATGATTGTGAACCAATAAATTTATTATTACCTACATAAATTCCTACATGACCATCTGTTTTATAAGTGTTGAAGAATACCATATCTCCAGGTTGCATTTCGCTTGTTGATACTTTTGTTCCTGTCGATGATAATCCTGCTGTACTTGCAGAAACACTAACGCCTGCTTGACGGAATGCCCAAGATACATAACCAGAACAGTCGAATAGACCATTCTCTACATCATATGCTGTACGTCCACCAGCATATTTATAGCGCGTATTACCGTTTAAGTAACGATTACCAGCGTTGATGACAGTATTAATATCACCACTTGCACCACTCGATACACTCACTGCTGTGGCGCCACCTGTTGAGCTGCTTGCTGTTTGATTACTGTATTGAACAATATTATTCTGTGTTGATGCAAGACGAGCTTGTTCAATCATTTGTTGTAATTCACGATCTTCAATTTCAAGTTCTTGAATTAATTGTTCACTTGTTTCTTTTTTCTCTTCTAATTCAACTTGCTTTGCTTCATTTATTTCTTTTTGTTCAAATGTTAATTCTTGGATATGTTCTAACTCTAATTTAGCATTTTCTAATTCAACTAATTTCTCTTCAACAATCTGTCTCTGAGATGCAACTTCATCTTGATCCTCTTGCAAACGTTGAATCAAGTTTTGATCAGATTGGGCAATTTTAGTCACAACTGACACACGATCAATTAAATCAGAAAAACTTTGTGCACCAAATAGTACATCGATGTAACTTAATGTTCCACCATTTTTTTGTAGTGCTGATGCACGATCTTTTAAAATATCGTGGCGACGTTGAATATCAATTTCTAATTTTTCAATTTCTTCTTCTAATACAGCAATTTCTTCTTCCGACTCACGAATACTTGCTACCGTCTTCTCAATTTCTAATTCATTAGATTCAATAATTTCATTAATAATTTCTATTTCATCTTCAAGTTCGACTAGTTCTGCTTGTAAAGCTTCCAATTCTTCTCGTTTTTCTTTTAATTCCGATTGAATTTCTGTTCGTTCACTTCTTAATTCTGACTCTCGACTTGCCTCAACTGTAATTCCCATTGAAGGTAATAAGGAAAAAACACCTAGGGACAAGATCAAACTAACAAAGACTTTTTTAAAGCTCACGCAGCTCCACTCGCTTTCCAATGTAATATTTATCCAACTTTATACTAATCTATTAGTAATTTTCTAGAAATATACTAGCTCTTTCACAAGCACAATCAGTATAGCATTGATTAATTTCAATCAGATGATAGAATTGTTACAAGAATATTTCATTTTTGAAAATAAACCTTCTTTTTCATTACAAGGCAAAAAAAGAGCCCATAGAATGGACTCATACTTTGCGACTATTTTGTGACATTTTCGTGGATCACGTCTAACACCGTCGATAACGTCTCATGATCAATTTGGCCTGGTGCAGAAGCTTGACCAACTGTGCCGAAAGTCATCGATGAACCAAAAATTTCACCTGACAAGCGAGTCATTACACCAAAACCACCCATTGACATCGTTACTAATGGAATTTTAATAATATCTTTCAATTTATTTGTCACACTTAGTAATGATAAAACATCCGTGCTATTATTAGGCATAACTGCTAGTTTTGCAATTGATGCGCCAATCAATTCCGCTTCTTTTAATCGATTAATCATTTCTTCCTGGGCTGGCGTTTTCCCAAAATCATGATTCGAAATAATTGTTGCAATCCCCTGCTGCTTTGCTTTTGCAATCAACGGATTACGGATCACGACTGGTAACTTCAATTCGATATCAACCAAATCAATCAAACCTGACATCATCGCCTTTTCATTTATCGAAAGATAGTCTTGATCTGTAATATCCCTTTGTCCACCTTCACGGACCGTTCGAAATGTAAAAATTAGTGGCCGATCACCAATCTGCTTGCGAATAACTTCTAAAGCCGACTGAATATCATGATCATGATAAAAGTCGACACGCCACTCAACCAAATCAGCTTGCTTTTCATTTATCACACGTGATTGTTGTTCAATCTCAGTTAGGTTTTTTCCGGTAATAGGGAGACAAATCTTTGGTCTTCCTTCGCCAATTTCGATACCTTTAATTTTCAACATAAACGTCACCCTATCTATTTTTAATTCTTAATTATTATAGCACGTTTTCAAAATAGCTAAAACCCCAACAAAAAAACCACCCAACTCGGGTGGTTTCGTTAGTTTTGCAGCTACTTTCTGAAAGGTAAGTTTGAGAAGCTTTGATACAGTAAATTGTATCACTATTTTTTTATTTATTTTTTAGTCATATTTTGTGGATTAATGTGGATTGTTATGTTATAATGTAGATATGTAATGTGTTTTCAATTTGAGGAGGCGATTG
>NZ_BAABDL010000094.1:0-37582 GCF_039539605.1 Amphibacillus indicireducens
GATTTGATGCGGTTTATTCAGGTTTTATGATTGGGCTATGAATAATCTAGGGTAATGTGTTTTATTTAATGGTGTAAAAATATCCCCAACAAGAACAATTTCTTTTTTGATTAACTGATCATAGATTGCACGGTTAATCATTGTTGCAACTGTAAATGTATCATAACTTGTTGAAATAATCGGTAATTTCAAATCATTTGCTAGCCGTTTAATCTCTTCATCTGTGTCAAATCCACCTGTAATTAAAACAGCAGCACCTTCTTCTAACGCAAGCTGATGTGCTTCAGTTCGGTTACCGATAATTAATAAAGAATCTTTTTCTAAATAACGTAACATCGCATCTTGTTTCATCGCACCAATGACGAATTTATGTAACGTTTTATGCAGACCATCACGCCCACCTAAAACTTGACCATCAACGATGCCAATAATTTCAGCAAAGGTTAAGTGTTCAAAGTTCTCTTTACTCTTTTGTTCGATCCTAATCGTTCCAACCCGCTCAATCGTGCTAACTAAACCTTGATTTTCCGCTTCTTTTATCGCTCGATATGCTGTCCCTTCACTAACATTTAAGTCTTTAGCCGTTTGTCTAACTGAGATTTTTGTACCCACTTTTAATGAATCAATATGTTTTAAGATTTGTTCATGTTTTGTAGCCACGTCTATCACCTATCTTTCCGAATCTGTACCATTATTTTTTTAGTTAGTGTTATTATACAGTTTTTTATAATAAGTATCAATTCAAGCTGATTAATCTCATATTGTATGAACTTAATTCATTAAAATCTTTTTTTGACTATACCAGAAGTTTAACATTTGTTTGATTGTGGTATATTATCACTATAAAAGTTAGGGAGTGATTGAAATGTTATTAAATGATGCTTATCAAAATATCGTCGTCGCTATTGATGGATCCCAAGCTTCTTTACGTGCTTTTAAGAAAGCTGTGCTAATTTGTAAACGAAATCAAGGTCAACTTATTATCGCTCATGTTGTCGACACAAAAACAATTTCAACCGCCGAAACATACGATCAGTCAATGATCAACCGTTCAGAGACTTACGCAACACACTTACTTAATGATTACAAACAACAAGCAGAAACATCTGGCCTAACAAATGTCCAAACACATATTGATTATGGATCACCAAAAGTAAGAATTCCTAAACATGTTGCCAAAGCCTTTAACGCGGACTTAATCGTTTGTGGGGCGACCGGTTTAAATGCGGTCGAACGCTTTTTAATCGGCAGTGTCTCAGAAAACATCGTTCGCTATGCACCATGTGACGTACTAGTGATCCGTTCAGACGAAGACCTCGATGAGGATGAGACAGAAAAATAAAAGAGGTGCCGATCGAGCATAAAAAAGGTGAGAAATCAGTTTTAATTGATTTCTCACCTTTTATTTTATAATGCAACTCGATTGACGTCTCGAGCAATCATTACCTCTTCGTTCGTTGGAATGACTAAAACTTTTACAGGTGAATGTGGATAGTTAATTATCGCCTCATCACCTTGGACCTCATTAAGAACAGGATCCCAATAAACACCCATAAACTCTAGTCCCTGTAGTATCAACTCTCTAACAACCTTACTGTTTTCACCGATACCAGCAGTGAAAACAATCGCATCTACACCATTCATTTTCGAAGCATATGAACCAATGTACTGATGAATTCGATCCGCAAAAATATTTAAAGCTAACGTTGCGCGTTCATCACCTTCATCAGCACGCTTCTGAATATCACGCAAATCACTTGAAAAACCAGAGATTGCTAATAAACCACTTTCTTTATTTAAGACACGAAGAACTTCATTGACATCCATACCTGTTTTGTCCATGATATATGGAATTAAAGCAGGGTCAAGACTACCTGAACGTGTTCCCATTGTTACCCCTTCTAAAGGAGTAAAGCCCATCGATGTATCAACAGACTTGCCATTCTCAACAGCCGCCACACTTGCACCATTACCAATATGACATGTGATTAAACGTAAGCGATCTGCTGGCTGTCCCAACATTTCCGCCGCCCGCTCTGAGACATATTTATGACTTGTACCATGGAAGCCATACTTACGAATCCCGTATTTTTCATAATACTCATACGGTAAGCTATATAGATATGACTCAGGTGGCATCGTTTGGTGGAAAGCAGTATCAAATACCGCAACCGCTGGAACATTCGGAAGAATTTCTCTAAATGCTTTGATTCCTGTAATATTTGCTGGATTGTGTAATGGTGCCAATTCAGACACATTTTCAATTTCGGCTAATACTTCATCAGTTACTAAAACAGAGTCACTGAATTTCTCACCACCGTGAACGACACGGTGACCAACACCATCAATTTCATCAAGTGATTGGATCACACCTGATGCTTTTAGACGCTCTAACAATAACTCAACTGCTCGATCATGATTAGGAATATCTAAAGTTTCCTCTTCATCTTTATCATTGTATTTCAATCCAAAAATGGAGTTATCAAGACCAATTCTTTCAACTAACCCTTTCGCTAAAACCTTTTCTTCTGGTATTTCAATCAATTGAAATTTCAATGATGAACTTCCAGCATTAATCGATAAAACTTTCTTCAAAATCATCCAATCCTTTCACATTCCTATTTTGTCTTAAATTACTTACTTTTATATATTAACGAACAATCGACATAAAATGCAACTAGATCACAACATCTAGATAAACTGAGCACGGAAGCTTCTTTATTTGTTGTATCCTGCTTGTTCAAACCACTGATTCATTTTTGCAACAATATTTTCTGTTGCTTGTAAATCTTTAAATGACGGTAGTTTTGCTAGCAAGGCTTCTTTAGGTGCTTTTGTCTGTTCGCTTTTTTTCTGAAGGATAAACAAGCTTTTTTCATTTTGTTCTGATTTAAAAATTGAACTCGGTAATTGTAGCAATCCGACGACATGCGCAGACTCACGAATGAGTTCATGTAGCTTAGTTGCTTGATCACTATTGAACAGTGAGTTTGGAATCACAAATATTAAAAAGCCAGCTTCTTTTGTATAATTCAAACTTTGTTCAATTAATAAGTGATGGGCATATGTGTGTTCATTAGTCACATGAACTTTAAATGACTTTGCCCGCTCATCATCAGGATAATAACCAACCGGCAAATCGGCGATAACGAGATCGACTGGATCTAATAAAAACGGCTGTAGACTATCTTGATGAAAAAATTCAACCGCATTTTGCTGTAAATTTGCACTTAATACACTTAATTCAATCAAGCTCGGATCAACTTCGCTGCCGTATGATTTTACCGGACGTTTTAGTTGATTCATGACTGCAGTGATTAGATTTCCAGAACCAGATACAATATCAAACAATCTAATTTCTTCATCTCCAGGGAAAATCTTTTCAATTAGATAAGCAATATAGCTCGCTATTGTATCAGGTGTGATCAGATGTTGATTCTGAACAGCACCTCGTAGGCCTTTGAGAATCGCAAATTCAATCACTTTACGCACTTGATCTTTCTCCAAACGATCGATATGTAGTTGTTTAACCTTAGTTACGAATTCATGACGATTCAATTGTTCCTGATCAGATAAAAGCATGTCTAATACAGTTATTAAACTGTCTAAATAGTTGTTATTTGTTGTATTTGAGAGTTCTTCTACTAATCCATCTAATTGATTAAAATGCTGTTCAATCAAATTTGCTCTCCTCCTCCACCCAGTTATACAGTATACCATAAACAGTCCGAGAACGTTGGTTTTTGCTCTCTCAAAACAAAAAGACTTTAATTTATCTAATACGCTTAGATTAAATCAAAGTCTTCAAATAAGTTTATCTTGATTTTTCACTTTTTCGTTCAGCTAACATATCTTTAATTTTATCTACGGCTTGTGGGGCAACTTCAATTAACTTATCGTACAAGTGAATCCGATCATGTAAATGAATAATATTATGACCTTGCTTATGAGTGACTAAAAAAGCAATTGGTGTAATTGAGACACCGCCACCACTCCCGCCACCAAAAGGTAGCATCGATTCGTCTGTATTACTTTGACTATCTTCTTGACTATTCTGTTGTTGATCAGGAAATTCACTACCACCAGCGACAAAACCAAAACTAACTTTTGATATCGGAATGATCGTGCTACCATCAGCAGTTTGAATCGGTTCACCGATAATTGTCTTAACATCAATTAAATGTTTAAGTTGTTCCATTGTTTCGGACATTAGGCCTTCAATTGGATGCTGTTGCATCATTTTCGATCTCCTTTTTTTATTTGCGTTTAAATTTCATATAAATAGCTTGCCATAATTTTAATGAAAATATGCATTGACAATCAGACTGAAACATAAGCTGCTCAAAATTTGGCTGAACGAGATAGTCAATTGCTTTCGGCTGATTTAATAGCTGAAAAATTACTTTAGTTATCATCCCTTTAATGATCAAAAGACTGCTAACAGATAAAGCAGTTTCATCTGCGTGTTCTAAGCCGATTTTCGTAGACCAATTAAACTTAACTAGTTTGATCGTTTTTAACCAATTTGGTTTTTCGAGTGATTTTTTAGTTAGCATTTGTTCAAGATGATCTTCAATGAATGAATCATAAGAAATCTGATCTGTTTTTCTGTAAACTGAAAAATTAACCAGTTTAACGGAGAGCTCAACATCAATTTGATCACCAACTTTCAGACTCAATTGACAAGTCAGGGGCAAAAACAAACTACTGATAATTAGGCAGAGAAATATAAATACTATAATTATAATCCAGAACATGTCACCTCTCCTATCTCACAATTTGTTTAACCCCATTAACATCAACTTCTAGTTCATAGTTAAATTATGACCGAATGAGCACGAATTCATTCTTAAATCAAAGAAAGGGTAGTACTTATTAAAAGTACTACCCCGTGTTTTATGATTGATTTAAATTAATTTGATTGTCCACTTAATTGCTGTTCAGCCATTTGTACAAGACGTTTTGTAATTTCACCACCAACAGAACCATTAGCACGTGAAGTTGTATCAGGACCAAGATTAACGCCAAATTCTTGAGCAATTTCATACTTCATTTGATCAAGTGCTTGACTTACACCTGGTACGACAAGTTGATTACTATTACTGTTGTTTGCCATTTCTGTATTCACCTCCTCCTTAATACAATTCTAGAATGTGCAGATTCGGAGGTTTCATACAGAAATTTAGTTGGTAGTTGTTACATACTCAGGCTGAGATTACCGCTCTTAGAACAAATCATTTAAAGGATCGTTGGCTTTACTTTTAGCTGAAACATGAATCACTTCAATATTAGCAAGCAGTTCCTCAAGCTCTTTTGTTAAATCAAGTTGACTCTCATAGTATTCAACCTTATCTTTTCGAGGCTTTGTTTTTGGTGAACTTGGCACAAAAACTGTACAACAATCATCAAATGGTCGAATTGAAATTGGATACGTGTCAACTTCTTGAGCAATTTTAATAATCTCTTGCTTATCCATTGTGATTAATGGACGTAGGATCGGAAAGTTCGTCACTGAATTAATCGCATGCATACTCTCCAATGTTTGACTTGCGACTTGACCTAAACTCTCACCGTTTGTAATCGATAATATGCCTCGATTTAAGGCGACAATTTCGCTAATTCTTAACATCATTCTCCGCATCACTGTCATCGAATAACCAAATGGAATTTCACGATGAATTTTTTGTTGCATCGCGGTAAACGGAATCACGTGTATCTTAATGTCATGCCCATGCTCAGCAAGTTTCCGTGTCAAATCAATCACTTTTTGTTTAGCACCATCACTCGTATAAGGTGGGGAATGAAAGTGAATGGCTTCAATTCTTAATCCACGACTCATTGCAAGATATCCAGCAACTGGACTATCAATTCCGCCCGATAATTGCAACAAAGTCGAACCAGATGAGCCGACAGGCAAACCACCAACGCCAGGATAACGTTTTGATGTAATATATGAAAAATTATCGCGGATATTAATGTTGACATTCAAATCAGGATTATGAACATCAACCGTCACATTATCTGTGTTTGACAATAGATGACCGCCAATGATTTGATTCATTTCTGGAGAATTATATGGAAATTCTTTATTTGCTCTTCTAACAGATACTTTGAATGTTTTTACATTGTCAGCTTCTTGTAATGCGAACAAGGCAGCTTGCTTAATCGAGTCTAAATCATTATCTACTTTAACTGCAACACTCATATTCTGAATCCCGAAGATCCGTTGACAAATAGGGATGATTTGATTCGGATCTTCGCCGTTTAATTTAATCATCATCCATTCTCTTGAGCTTTCGACTTCTAGATTTGAAAATTGACTTAATTGCCGTTTTACATTTCGGCGTAATTGCTTAATAAAATCTTTACGGTTTTTCTTTTTTAATGAAATTTCCCCATATTTTAAAATAATATGATCATATAGCATTATCTTTTACCTCATATCTTGTTTTAATTCTTTAATAATTCGTTGCAGCTCGCGAATAAAAACGTCAATCTCATCAATTGTATTGTGATAAGAAAAACTAATTCTAATTGCAGAATTTCGTTGGTTTGGCGGCAAATGAATCGCACGCAAAACAGAACTTTCACTTGCTTTTTTTGATGAACAAGCAGATTGAGTCGAAACATAAATATTCCGTTCTTCTAAAGCATGTAAGACAATTTCTGGTTTGAGTCCAGGGATTGAAAAATTAATAATATGTGGCGCCTGATTTTCCGGTGTATTAATGATTACTTCATCAATCTGTGTTAACTCATCCCTCATCCGACGATTGAGTAGCTGAAGGTGTTTCGAACGAGCTGAATTTTGCTCTAAGATCAATCGGATCGCTTTACTTAAAGAAACAATTCCAGCTAAATTTTCTGTTCCAGAATGGCGATTATCTTGCTGTCCACCACCATGTAATAACGGAAATAGACGAACACCCTCCCTTTGATAAACAAGACCTGTCCCTTTCAGACCGTGAATCTTATGACCAGAAATCGTTGCTAAATCAATGGCTGACTGTTTTAAATCCAATCCTATTTTACCAAATCCTTGGACATGATCGACATGAAAAAAGGTATACTTTCTATTTTTCAACAGTTGACCAATTGCTTCAATTGGTTGAATCGTTCCTAGTTCATTATTGACATGCATTACACTAACAAGAATAGTGTCTTCACGCAACGCTTGCTTAACCGCATCAATTGAGACGACTCCTGACTGATCAACTGGCAAATAAGTGACTTCAAAACCGAGCTCTTCTAAGGCTTGAAAAGTATTTATTACAGAAGGGTGTTCAATTGTTGTTGTCATTAAGTGTTTGCCACGATTTTGATAGGCAAGTGCAATCCCTTTAATCGCTAAGTTATTGCCCTCAGTCCCACCAGAAGTAAAAATAATTTCGGTCGGTTTTACTGCGAGTAATTGACTAATGTGCTGATATGACTTTCTTAATAAATGTTCTGCCTCTAATCCTAGTTTATGAGCTGAAGAAGCATTTCCATAATATCTTCGCGATACTTCAAGAAACGTCTCTAACACATCACTGTTCGGTTCAGTTGTAGCGCTATTATCAAAATAAATCATGACTTTTCCCTTCAATCTCTATAAATTGTTTGTTTCTACGTTGCAATCAGATTCAAGAAATTATTTTAACATAGCTTAGTTATATTTTAAATAGAAGCGTTTATTTTATCCTTAATTATTCATATGAGAGGTCGTCATCTGAAGACACTTTGCGTTCCGCGGGGATGGCCTCAGCTAACTTTTGTAGCAAAAATCGCTACAAAAGTGGATCTTCGGCTCATCCGATTCCCGCTGGAGTCTTCGTGTCTTCAGATGACTATACATTATTTCCGTTCACCCTTTAAGTGAGTGCGTACATATAAACGAAAGGCATTTAGTTAAGCATTATCAATTACTTTGCGATAAACTATGAATAATTTAGGTTTATAATTGAATCTTGATTCTCTTTTTTAAGCAAAGAAAAATCCCAAGCATATGTTGGGATTTAGTTACTCATTTAATGCTAAAGCTTGTAGTAAATCATCTACTGAAATCGGATGATCTTTTTCGAAATCATATAAAATATCATTATAACGACTGCTTGCTTGTGCAATTAATGTTGTCGGTTTTTCTTCAACTCTTGATGATTCAACCTTTTCAGTTGATTGTTCAGCGGTTTCTACTTCGCTTGATTCGACCAGATCATGATCATCTTCATCTTCAACTTTTTCAGCATCATGTTGTTCTAGCTCTTCTTGTTCGCTTTCTTTAGTATCTTCATCGACCTCTTGAGTGATCTCAAGCTCTACTTGTGACTCACTCTTTAGATGTGAAACAGCGAAAAATAATGACCAAATACTTAAAGTTAAAAAGGCAATACTAAAAATTGATATAACTCTCATGACATTCCCTCCATTTAACTTGGAACTTTCACTTTAATTTCAAGTCTACTTAAGGCGCCAGGCTCAATGTTTTCTAACGATTCTGATGCAACTTCTAATGCTTGCTCATACTGACACTCTCTAAATAACTTTTCTGCTTCTGACAATCGAGTCGACAATACAGGATATTGACTTCGATAACGGTTAGCATATTGAATGATCCGTTCAATTAAATATGCTTGTTCAATCATAGTCTCAGTCTGTTCAACTAATGATTCAACAGATGATGTTGCTTCTTTTACACTATGGTTGACTTTCCCCATATCAAGCGGTTCTTCTGTGAATTTTTCTAACACTTGATTGCATTTGTCAGTCGCTTCCTCCATCTGATTCCAAATAAACGATGGAATCCCTGGCAAATTACTTTTTTCTAGATCTCGATTAATTTCGAATAATTTACGTTGTAATAATTGAATTTTTTCTTTTGCTTCTATTTCATCTTTTCGAATCGTACTAATTTGTGCTTTAAATTCGAGATGTGCTTCTTTTAATTTTTGTAAATCTTGATAGTTCACTTCTAAATCATCTTTTAGCGATTTATAAGTCTGTTGTTCTTCTGCAAGATCTTGCTTGATCTTTATATGTTGTCGCTCTAATTGATAAACCCACTTTTCAAGATTTTCGTGTAATTCTAAATCGCTACCTTCTAAGTAATATGTCTTCTGTAAACTCGTTACTTCCTCATCAGTCGCTTTAAAGTCATCAACAACTTCCTCGATCAATTTTTCAAAAGTCTGGAGATGTTTATCAACATATGACCTTGCTTTAGATTCTTCTTCCAAGATAGCGTAAATTTCTTGAATTCGCTCCTCAATTGTTACAACAAAATCAAAAATCGTTTGATCATCTTGTTCCTCAATTCGCGTGACATAAACAGCCAGTTGCTCTTCTAAGTCACGTAACTCTTTCTGAAAATTATGATGTTCAATTTGATAGCCATCCTCTTTCATCTGTTCAATACCATTTTTCAACTGATGAATTTGTTCAGGTAGTTCTACTTTACACTGACGGTAAATCGCAGGGAACGACTCAAGTCGATCTTCAAGGTCGATCAAAGCTTGCTTAATATCATTAATAATTTGCCGTGCTTCATAGTAATTGCCTTGTTCAGATTCATAATAGAAATGCTCAAGTTGCTTTTGTTGATCATTAATTTCTGCTTCAAACCTTGCCTCTGCCTCTCCATAAGCGTGCAGATTTTGTAAGAGAATATTTCTCAGGTTTTTTAGTTGTGGGATTACTTCTTCAGCAAGTTTACGGCTTTGCTTTTCTGAGTCCAGTAGATCATCTAATTCACTATACATATTTTCAATCATTTTTTCGGTGTCATTTAAAATTTGTTCAACTGTCTCCAAGCTCTTATTTGCTGAAGGAACCTTAAAGCGGTCAGCTGCTTCTTCTGCATCAAAAAGATACTCTTCAATGTCTGGTAAATCACGCGTCAAAATTCGATCCCATGTCTCTTTCCATGATTCAAATTTTGTTTGTGTTTCTCCTGCTAGGCGTAGTGCCTTGACACGTTGCAATTCTGCCGTCACATTGCGATTCATAATGTCCATTTTCCAGGCTTCTAATTTATCAACCCGATCATATATAAATTTTCGAAAAATAAGTCCAGTAATAATCAGTGCTATAATAATCAGAATAAACCCTATAATATAAGGAACCATATTAATCCTCCTCAGTGACATCAACATTCAATTTCTTTTTATGTAATATTAATTGTTAATTTAATTCAATTATGTCATAGTTATAATTATCATACCATGAACAACGGATATTTTGCTAAAAAAAATCAAAATAAATCGATTTTTGAGCTAAATTATCGAATAAATTGATAAATTGGAGGTTTTATTATATGTTCGAGCAACGTGAATATTCTTCATCATTAGAAAAGAGTTATCAGTTATTGATTAAGCAATTAGAAGCACTAATTGAAGATGAGCCAGATCCAATTGCAAATTTATCAAATAGTGCAGCACTCTTAAACCAATTTTTAGAGCGAATTAATTGGGTTGGCTTTTATTTATCAAAACAAGATCAACTCGTTTTAGGTCCATTCCAAGGGCTGCCAGCCTGTGTAAGAATCGAGATTGGTAAGGGTGTTTGTGGAACGGCAGTCGCAACAGAACAAACACAACTCGTCGCTGATGTTCATCAGTTCCCTGGACATATTGCCTGTGATGCTCGAAGTCAATCAGAGATTGTCATTCCACTATTTAAAAAAAATCGTGTAATTGGCGTTCTAGATATTGATAGTCCAGAAAAAAATCGCTTCAGTCAAATGGATCAAAATTACCTTGAGCAATTTTGTCAAGTACTAATGAAGTATATTCCAGAACAGTAGCATTGCATAAAAAAATTAAGATAAAATCAAGTTATGTGTTTAGCTCTCAGTAAGAGGATCACACTCGCAGCTGAGAGATGTTTCGCTTTCCTCGAAAATAAAGATCAATTTTCTTCGTGCGATGCTTATTCGGGGAAGCTTTCCTTATCCTACGGGCAGGTGTTTATGGTGGGACGAGTAATCGCAAATGTCTTCGGTGGGACGAGTAATCGCAGTCCCAGTCCCAAGGCTTGAGCTAACTTTGCCAAGCAAAACCCACTTGTCAAAGTGGATCTCAAGCTCTTGCTTTTCCCGTGGGAGTCTACACATCTCTCATCTGCTAAATTGTAGCTTTCATGCATTGAATTGCAAATGATCTTTTTTATTCTGTAGGAAAGCAGACATTAGCGTAGGGAAAATATGAAGACACCAGCGGGAAAAGCGTGAGCCGAAGATCCACTTGGGGGGGAATGTTAGACTAAGATCGCCACGTCGTGTGGCAGATCTTTTGGTGGGACGAGTAACCGCAGTCCCAACGTCTAACTGACCCACGTCCTGTGCGCCCAAGGCACGCCCGCGGTAAGCGAAATATTTTCCCGAAGCGGTTGTATTGAGCGATCAATATCCGTTATCTCAAACCACAATGATAAGACTTGACTTAGGAAAGAAAAGTTTATGCAATGCTACTGATTCCTGAATCAAATTAAACAATTAAAAAACAGACTGGTTGCAATCAAAATAATCGCGCTCAGTCTGTTTTTTTAGTGATTTTTATATGCTTGTAATAATTTGATATTGATTTTTCCCTAAACGTTTTGCTTTATAAAGCGCTTGATCTGCTTGATCGAGCAACTCATCTAAAGTTAGTTTTAGATAATTATCCCAAGAAGCTAAGCCAATTGAAGCTGTTACTCTAGGTTTTGTTGAATGTTCAATTAATGTTAACAACTTATTGGCAAAAACTCTCCCCATTTGCGCATTAGCTTCCGGTAGATAAACGGCTAGTTCTTCTCCACCCCATCTTGCTGCAAATCCTTTCCCATCGATTTCTCTTCGGATAATATTTGATACTTGAATTAAGACGGTATCACCAACATCATGGCCAAAAGAATCGTTGATCAATTTGAAATCGTCCAAGTCAAGCAGTAAAAAGATACCCCGTTGATCCTTCTCTAAATGCTCAAGACACTTTTCATCTAAATATTCCCTAGAGTATAACTTGGTTAAATAGTCAGTAATAACAGATTGCTCTAATTTCTCACGTAAGATAATGTTATCAAATGCAAGTGTAGAGTGTTGAACTAAAGAAATCATTAATTTATATTGATCAAATGTGAAATAGTAAGCTTCAGGATGTAACACCACAATAATACCAATTAATTGGTCAGTCTGAATCATCGGCAACAAAATAACAGATTGATAAGGTAGTCCAATTCCTTCAAATTGCTTTTGCAAGTCACTAATGAAAATAGCTTCTTTCTCTTTCTTAACTTGGTCAAGTAAAAAGTGAACGTCTTCTCTGTTTTTCTCCGCATGGAATAAACGTGTTGACTCAGCTTCAACTTCATATTTACCAACATCATTTATTAAAACAAAGCCAATCTCTCCCGCATTAAAAGATGTTTGAAATTGTTTTTTAATAAATTTAGTAATTGAAGTTATACAATCTAATTTATTTAATTCATGAGCAAATGTATTAATTAACTGCAAATCTTGAATTAACAAATTTGACTGCTGGTATAATTGAGCATTTTCCAATGCATTTCCTGCCGTATTTGCAAGAATGCGAATAAATTCAACTTCACTATTCGGGATATAGTTAATTTCAGTTGATCTTAACTGCATCACTCCATAAACACCTTGTTTACCATTAAAAGGGGCATAAAGTGTAATTGAATCATCGGTTGCTTCAATTTTCAGTTTACCTGTTAAAAATGCTTGAGCACTTGCTTGATCGGCATATTTTTCATTATAAATAAATTCTTTAATCGGTAACGATAAATCTTCTTGGTAGTTTTTTGATAAATAGAGTTCACAATTAAAATTTGGATAAATTGAATAGATAATTTCAGTAATTTCAGCTAAAACATCACGTGGGTTCATTGATGAGTGAAATTTCTGGGTGATGTTAAACATGTTTTCATATTTATTTGCTTGAGCGATCGAATATCTAGCCCGGCGTAATTCCATAATAATAATTGACATATCTTCAACAGTTTGAATAACTTGATTCTTCTGATCATGTGACAGGTCATCCTTATCTTCAGCAAAGAATAAAAAGTAGCCAATCGTACCATCTTCATCATCTATACTCGCAATAGAAATACGCTCAAAGACGTTATCTTCATCAAGTTCTTGAATCAGTTTATGAGATAGCCGCTTATATTTATTAACTTTATTTATGATCGTATTTGGTAATTGCTCGGGTAATTTAACGGCCTGTTCACTTATCGATTGGACACAGGTGTATTGATCGGCCCAAGAATCAAACATATATAGAGCCACACTATGGATATTTAATCTTAGTCTCACTTGTTTAACAATCGAGTATAGCCAGTCGCTATTTCTATAATATTGTTTTGGGTCATATATAAACAAGTCATGATTGTCAGTTAGCGTATATGATTCCATTAATCACTTCCACCCACCTTATGTATATAATCCTGATTGCTTCCTTTTCATTATAGCGCAAACATTACAAAATGCCTACCACAAAAAACAGTATTTTATACTTACGACATTTTCTTACTTAAATCGTCATAAACATAGCCTTTAATAACGTTATCGACATTATTAACATGGAAACTAATCCATGACTTTATACCCTAGTCTATTTATAATTTGAGTAAAGAGTTGACTTCACAGTTAGAACATCATATAATAGACTTTGTGTAAAAAAGGTAGCCTATGTGAACCACCGATTGGTCATTTTATTCCTTATCATCAACTTCAATTATTGCCGCATGATTATAACATTGAAGATGATTTAAATTGTAAGGTGTATCGAGTAACTCTATGCTGCTGGAGCGATGATACATGAATATAAAATGTCAAGCGATAATGGAACACAATATCTTGATTATGCAAAATTTAATTATAAAGGAGAGAATGCACTATGGCTCGCTATACAGGTCCTGTATGGAAAAAGTCTCGTCGTCTCGGAATTTCGTTAACAGGTACAGGTAAGGAATTAGATAAGCGTCCTTACGCACCAGGACAACATGGTCCAAACCAACGTAAAAAGCTTACTGAATATGGTTTACAGCTTCAAGAAAAGCAAAAATTACGCTTCATGTACGGTTTAAATGAGCGTCAGTTTAGAACACTTTTCAACAAGTCTGCTAAAGTTAAAGGGGTTCACGGTGAAAACTTTATGATCCTATTAGAGTCACGTTTGGATAATATCGTTTATCGCTTAGGCTTAGCACGCACACGTCGCCAAGCTCGTCAATTAGTGAACCACGGACATATCCTAGTAGATGGTAGTCGTGTTGACATTCCATCTTACCTTGTTGAACCAGGACAAACGATAAGCGTTCGTGAAAAGTCACGTAAGCTTGCAATTATCGAAGAATCACTGGAAGCTAACGCTTTTGTACCTGAGTATTTAACTTTCAACGCTGATAACTTAGAAGGCACATACTCACGTTACCCAGAGCGTGCTGAATTACCAGCAGAAATTAATGAAGCACTTATTGTTGAGTGGTACTCAAGATAATCACTTCCAACTTAAAAACCTTGAACATCTTCAGACGATGTTCAAGGTTTTTTTCGATTAAATCGACATTATACTATCAAACAGCTTACTCTTCCCCTAGATTATCTAAATCATCCGGGAAAACCGTCGTATCGATGACTTCTCCACTTGCTTCATCGACAACATCAATCGTCACACTATAACTTTCAGGATCTTTTCCATCTAGTAATTGATAAAATGAGCTAGATATACCGAGCCCAAATGCGGCAAAACCATCAAAGCTATTTTCGAAAGCTTCTTGATCAACCGTCATCGTAAATGTTGTGTAATCATCATTTGCAGTAATGTCTTTGATTGATACAAAATCTCCACTCTCAACCATTTCAGTAATCGAGTTGTTAATCTCTGTTTTGATTTCTTCCATCCATTCATTGTGGACTTCTTTAGTCATTTCATATGTGATTGAACCGTCATCATTAAGCGTAACTTCTTCAATCCCCATTTCCTCTGCTTCAGCTTCTAGTATTGTTACATCTACCCCTTCACCAACGAATGATACTGGTAACGTTACTTCAACATGATCAGAAGTTGTTCCCCCACTACAAGCTGTCATAAATCCAGCCACTAATAAAACAATTAACACTTTTAAGATCTTTTTCAAAAAAATTGTCCCCCTTTTAATATGATTAATCACAATTATATCAAATCTAATTAGATAAAGTAATAAATTTTCAGAAAATAACTAATTTTTCGGAGCTTACATGAATGCTAACTTTCAAATTTATTGTGATCACAATATTTAACAAAAACAGCACCTCTATGAGATGCTGTTTCACTAATCAAAATGTTCCTTTTCGTGATCATTAAAGTGATTCAATTTTAATTAAAGTCTAATAAGAAATATTTCTTCTTTCCTCTGCGGATGATCGTAAATTGATCGTCAATTCGATCAGCGTCTGTTAATTCATAGTGAAGTTCTTGCTGTCGCTCACCATTAATGTAAATCGCACCATTTGTAATATCTTCCCGTGCTTGTCGTTTAGATGAAGAGATGTTTGCCTCAACTAAAAGATCAACTAATGGTTTTGCTTCTTTTTCCATTTTTACAGTTGGTACATCTTTAAAGCCTTGTTTAATTTCAGTCGCATTTAGTTGCTTAATGTCCCCACTAAATAATGCGTCAGTAATTCTTTCTGCTTGTCGTAAAGCTTCTTTTCCATGAATAAGAATCGTTAATTCTTCAGCTAAGCGTCGATGTGGGAGTCTTTTTTCTGGTGCTTGCTCTAGTTCAGCAGCTAATGCTTCAATTTCAGCGTGTGATAAGAATGTAAAGTATTTCAAAAATTTGATCACATCGCGGTCATCAGTGTTGATCCAAAATTGGTAAAATTCATATGGTGTTGTTTTTTCAGGATCTAACCATACTGCTCCACCAGCTGTTTTACCAAATTTCGTACCGTCTGCTTTCGTAATCAATGGCACAGTTAACCCAAAGACTTTAACTTCTTCATCACGTGTACGACGAATTAACTCCATCCCCGCCGTAATGTTACCCCACTGGTCACTTCCACCAATTTGTAATGTACAATTTTCCCGTTCAAACAGGTTCATAAAGTCATATGATTGTAAGATCATGTAGCTAAACTCGGTAAAACTAATCCCCTGTTCGAGTCGTGACTGAACGGAATCTTTAGCCAACATGTAATTCACACCAAAATGTTTTCCAGTGTCTCGTAAAAAATCAATGATTTTTAACTCACCTAGCCATTCCCCATTATTCCGGGCGACTGCGCCGTTTTGTTCATCACCAAAATCAAGAATATTAGCAAGTTGTTTTTGTATTTGTTCACTAAAATAGTTAACAGTTTCAACATCATTTAATTGACGTTCACTCGTTCGACCACTTGGATCACCTATCATTCCAGTTCCACCACCAATTAAGGCAATTGGACGATGCCCTGCTATTTGAAATCTTTTTAAGATTAAAGCAGGAACTAAGTGACCAATATGAAGACTATCGGCCGTTGGATCAAATCCACAATACATTGTCACAACGTTTTCAGCTAAATGTTTTTTCAATCCTTCATAATCCGTTGTTTGTTGAACGAGTCCCCTAAGTTCTAAATCTTTAATAATATCCATTTGTCATTCTCCTTTGTCATTAAAAATCCAAACAAAAAAGTAGATCAAATCCCCAAAAAGGGACGAGATCTACTCGCGGTACCACCCTCGTTGCAATTAAAAATTGCCACTTCTTTTTGATAACGATACATCACGTACCGTCCCTTATCCATTACATAAAGGAAAAGCTCAAGAATTGTAATTCGCTTTATTACTTACACTGATTCACACCGACCATCAGCTCTCTATTTGTAGCGGTAATAAAACTACTCGATTCTTTCATCACTTAAATTTATATATTTTAACTATTATTATCACATTTTGCTGACAAAGGCAAGGGGTTATTTAAATTTATTAATAAAAAGGTAATGACAAACTAGTAAATATGTTATAATATGAGATGGAAATTTAGGAGGTTATTATATGAACTTTCAAGATAAATTAAAACAAATTGGACAAGGAATTAAGACTTTTATCGATAAAGGAATGATTCAAAGATTCTTTCGTGTTTCCTATGATGTGATTTGGAATATCATCCTCTTCTTTCTTGTAATTGGATTGCTATTCTTCTTCTTTATCGGAGGAATTGGAGCGGGTTATTTTGCCTCACTCATTAAAGACGAACCGTTGCGCTCAAGTGAAGAAATGGTTAGTGCAATCTATAATTATGAAGAAACATCAGAAATTTACTTCGCTAATAATGTCTTTTTAGGCGAAGTTAGTTCTGACCTCCACAGAGACGTGACAACATTAGACAAAGTTTCTCAAGACATCATCAATGGATTAATTGCGACCGAAGATGAATATTTTGAAACACATGAAGGGATTGTTCCAAAAGCGATTTTAAGAGCTGTGTTTCAAGAAGTAACTGGATCTAATGTTCAAACAGGTGGAAGTACATTGACACAGCAAATTATTAAAAATCAAATTTTAACGAACGAAGTGTCATTTGATCGAAAAGCAAAAGAAATTGTATTAGCGATGCGGTTAGAAAATTTTATGGAAAAAGACGAAATTCTTGAGGCTTATTTAAATATTTCCCCATTTGGGCGTAATTCGAACGGACGCAATATTGCTGGGATTCAAACTGCCGCACAAGGAATCTTTGGCGTTGATGCAGATGAAGTTAATCTTGCTCAAGCCGCATTTTTAGCAGGCTTACCACAAAGTCCGATTGGTTATAGTCCTTTTACAAACGTTGGTACAGTTAAATCTGAAGAAGGACTTGAGGCTGGGTTAAGTCGAATGGAAACAGTGCTTTCAAGGATGCTTTCCGCTGGCTACATTACTGAAGCACAGTACCAAGAAGCACTTGAATTTGATCTAATTGGTAGCCTAGCAGAGCGATTACCAACAACATACGATGAGTACCCTTATTTATCTGAAGAAGTTCGTCGCCGTGTTGAAAGTATTTTTAAAGAAAAGCTTGCATTAGAAGATGGCTATACACTTGAAGAATTAGAGTCAAGCGCAGAATTAAATGAGCAATACCAGATTTACGCTGCACGTGAATTGTCACAAGGTGGCTACAAAATTCACACAACTATTAATAAAGAAATTTACGATAAATTTCAAGAAGTGACTGCAAATTTTAATAATTTTGGACGCGATAAAACAGCGATTGTTCGTGAAGGCAATGAAACGAGAACAATTATGACTGAAGATCCTGAAACCGAAGAATTAATTCCACTCGTCCAGCAACAACAGGCTGGAGCGGTTTTAAGAGATAACGCAACAGGTGCGATTATCGCCTTTGTCGCGGGACGCGATTTTGAGCGAGATAATGTGAACTTTGCGGTTGGAACAACGAGAAGACAAGTTGGGAGTACGGCAAAACCAATTCTTGTTTATGGTCCAGCCTATGAAGAAGGTGTCTTACAACCGGGATCAATCTTACCTGATGCTAAGTTTGTCGATAACAGTGGACCTAATGCTTGGAGCCCTTCTAACTTTAGTAGAGGAAGATATTATGGCTTAGTTACTGCGAGACGAGCAATGGTGTCATCATATAACGTTTCCACTGCATATGGTTATATTCAATTGTTAAAACAAGCAAATCCGATCCCAGATTATTTAGTGAAAATGGGCTTTGACCATATTCCTGAAAATCAGTATCGTTTGCCAGCGATGGCTCTAGGTTCTTTTGAAGCGACAGTAGAGGAGAACACAAGTGCTTTCTCAACCTATGGAAATAACGGTCAATTTGTTGATAGTTATATGATTGAAAAGATTGAAACTATCGATGGTGAAGTCGTTTATCAACATGAGAGTGAACCTGTCGATGTATTTAGTCCACAGACGAGTTATTTGATCATTGACGTCATGCGTGATGTTCTTACTAGCGGGACAGGCGGGACAGCTAGAGCGAACTTAAGAAACCCTGGTGTCGATTGGGCTGGAAAAACAGGTACGTCAAATGATCTTGTCGATGCATGGTTTGTCGCAACAAACCCCAATGTAACATTAGGGACATGGATGGGCTACGGTTACAGGCAGTCACTAGATGATGGCTATAGTGGTCGTAACCAGACATACTGGGCTCAGCTTGTTAACGCGGCTACTGAAATTGATCCAGAGTTGATGGCGCCAGCTGGTCGATTCCAGCAGCCTGGCGGACTTGTTTCACGGTCATTCTCGTTAGTCTCAGGGCAACCACCTTCTGAGATCACTCGATCACTCGGGCTAGTTGGCTCTGATTTATTTAATGCAAATTTTGCCCCTACAGGTACAGATAACAGTCTGATTAAAGGAAATTACGTAATTGTTGACGGTAAAGCCGTTATCCCTGGTGATCAAACACCAAGTGAGTTTATTCAAGGAGATGGATTGATCTTTAATCCTGAGTGGTTAAGCGATGTCGGTTATGATAAGCTTGACGATATTAGTCAACTTATTCCACTAAATAACTCCGCTTGGGAAGGCATTGAATTTCCTGAACTAGAAGCGAGTGATATTCAAGATACGGGTAAAGCACCTAGTACTCCTCGATCATTAGCTAAATCAGGTAATACTTTGAAGTGGAACGCATCATCAAGTAATAATGTCGTCGGTTATCGCGTCTATCGCGCCGCTAATCCAGATGATAATCAGTTTAACCTTGTAGATGCTGTGATAGAAACGGAATTAAATGTTGGGAATCGTGATGCTGTCTATCTCGTCGTTGCAGTTGATTATTTTGGTCGAGAATCTGAACCAAGTGAGATTTATATTGATGGTGATTTTGAAAAAGAAGATGAAAATAACGACAATGAGACTGACTCTCCTGGTGATAATAAAGGGAATAATGAGAACAACGGTAATAACGGAAATAATGAAAATCCACCAAGCTCAGATGAAAGCGATGAGAATGATTAATTAAACACAATAAAGCACCTAGCGTTTGAGTTACATCTAAACGCTAGGTGCTATTTTTATGATCTTTAATTCGGTCCTTCTGTTAGCTCTAAGATAACAATTTCGACTCGGCGATTTTTTTGCCAATTATCGGCTGAATCATTTGGCACAATTGGTCGTGTATCACCATGACCTACAGCAATAAAACGTTCTGCATTAAATTCCCCCGAATCTAAAATATGGCGAATCACGCTACTGGCTCTTGCACCAGATAGCTCCCAGTTAGAAGGATACTGTCTCGTTGATATCGGACGACTATCAGTATGCCCCTCTACACGCACATAATTAGGAATATTGCTGAGGAGTAGGGCAACTTTATCTAAAAATGGTTCACCTTCAGCCTTAAGTTCAGCTTCAGCCGAATCAAATAAAATCCGCTCTTGTAGTATGAGCACAACCCCTTGATCTGTTCGATTCGCGGTGATAAAATCTTGCAGTTGATTCTCTTCTAGGAAACCCTCTACCTCGCTTAATAACTGCTCTAGAGACATTTGATTTTGTGTTAATCCTTCTGATCCAATAAAGTTTTCCTTCTCCAAATCTGCCTCTTGCTCACGAGAAGGCTCAAAGTCGATTGCTGATGGTGAACCTTCAAAGAAAATAACCCGATTACGAAAGGATTCTGCAACTGCTTCAAATCGAGCAACATCAATTTGAGACATCGAGTAAAGTAAAACAAAAAAACATAACAGTAATGTAACCAAATCAGAGTAGGTCGTCATCCACGCTGGACTACCACCCTCCGCTGGCTTTTTCTCACGACGCTTCATTTGATAAGTCACCCACCGTATCTTCGTTATTTTCATCGCGACGTTTTCTCATATCGCTTGATAAAAATGCACTTAGTTTCTCTTTAAGTATACGTGGATTTTGTCCAGACTGAACACCAATAACACCCTCGATAATAACTTGCTTCATAAAAACTTCTTCTTCAGACTTTAATTCAAGCTTACCTGCCATCGGTAAAAAGATAAGGTTAGCTAAAACAACCCCATAAAACGTTGTAATCAATGCAACGGCCATCTGTGGCCCTAACATCGACGGGTCATTTAAGTCGTTAAGCATTAATACGAGTCCGATTAATGTTCCAACCATTCCCCAAGCCGGAGCATACTCTCCCGCTTTTTCTAATATTTTACGGCCATTGGTATGGCGATCTTCCATTGCGATAATTTCTGCATTCATAATGTCTTGAATCACTTCGGGCTCAATCCCATCAATTGCAAGTAAAACGCCTTTCTTAATAAAAGGATCTTCTACTTCTTCTAATTCATTCTCTAATGATAGCAAACCTTCTCGTCGTGCTCTTTCAGATAATCGTTCAAACAGTGAAATTAACTCAGGTAAATCATAATGATTTTTCTTAAATGATTCCCTAACAACCCTACCCATTAATTTAACTTGACTGACATTAAAGTTAATTAGGATTCCTGCGATAACACCACCGAAAACAATAATAAATGATGGTACGTCAACAAAGCTTAAAAATCCAAATAACCCAGCACTTGAAAATATTCCGTAAGAAATCATTAGAAGTCCAAACACTATACCCGATGATGTTAAAATATCTCTACGTTTCATATACTCTCTCCCCAACATAAATACTTATCTATTTCCTAATGTCATCAAAATTGAATGACTAATACTTGTATTATCGGAAATTTTTTTATTTTGTTGAGCTTCTTTTAATAATTTGATGTGGCAAAATCACGTTCGATTCTTCTACTTCTTCTTTGTTCATATATTTTGTTAATAAGCGCATTGCAACCGCTCCAATGTCATAAACAGGTTGAACAACAGTCGATAGTGTTGGACGAATCATCATTGCCAAGCGTGTATTATCAAAGCCAATTACTTCAACATCCGCTGGTACATTTAAGCCGAGATCTTGAATACCATGGATCACGCCCAAAGCAATTTCATCAGAAGCAGCAAATATTGCTGTCGGTTTTTCTGTTTGATCAAATAATGATTCAACAGCTTTAAGTCCAGATTGATAACTTAAATCACCACGAAATACATTAGTCTGATCAACCGTTAGCTCAATTTCTTCAAGCGCTTGTACAAAGCCTTGATGTTTAGCTTTGTTAGCCGTTGTTTCATCAAGTCCTGTTACAAATGCAAGCTTTGTGTGGCCATTATCAATCAATAGTTTCGTTGCTTCATAACCCGCTTCTTCATAATCAATATTAACAGATGGAATGGCATTCGTTGGTTCAATCGTTGCAGCTAGAACGATTGGCACAGGAGATGTTTTAAACTCTTTCAAATGCTCATCTGTCAATCGGCTTCCCATATAGACGATGCCATCCACTTGTTTTTCAAGCATCGTATTAATTAGTTTGATTTCTTTGTCAATATTTTGATCAGAGTTACTCAAAATAATGTTGTATTTATACATGTTTGCAATATCATCAATTCCACGTGCCAATTCAGAGAAAAACATATTTGAAATATCGGGAATAATCACACCTACAGTCGTTGTTCTCTTACTAGCTAAACCTCTTGCTACAGCATTCGGACGATACCCTAATTCTTCAATTGTTTTCAAAACTTTTTTACGTGTTGCCGGCTTAACATTTGGGTTTCCGTTAACAACTCTTGAAACGGTAGCCATTGATACATTTGCCTCTCGTGCAACGTCGTATATTGTTACGTTCATCTCATCAACCTCCATTAATTTATTAGCTTATTTGGTAGTTACAGTATAGCATAGATAAGCTCTTTCCATACTTGTTCAGTATGGTTTTGATTACATAATAGCAATATAAGAAACTAACTTTTATCCGGGAATGATCGCTCATTTCCGAGATAACAAAATTTTTATTCGACAGTTTATTCCCATATTATCTATTTAACAGTATAGCAAATTAATTGTCACAAGTCTGTTAATATTTTTCAAAGCAAAAGAAAAGACCTAATTAACCCCTTTAAAAGGTGAATAATTAGGTCTTAGCTCTTATTTTTTATTAACTACTTCTGAGTAAAATTGATCAAATTGATCAAAGTCCATTTGCTGTTGTGCATCTGATAGAGCAACAGCTGGATCAGGGTGCACTTCTGCCATCACACCATCTGCACCAATTGCCAAGGCTGCCTTAGCCGCAGGGATAAGTAAATCCCGACGTCCTGTAGAGTGAGTAACATCTACAATGACTGGTAAATGCGTTTCTTGTTTTAAAATTGGAACAGCAGTAATATCTAATGTATTTCTAGTTGATGTCTCATATGTTCTAATTCCGCGCTCACATAAGATAATCTCACCATTACCACGTGAGTGAATATACTCTGCTGCATTGATAAAATCAGAAACAGTCGCTGACATGCCTCGCTTAAGCACGATCGGTTTGTTCACTTCTCCTGCTGCTTTTAGTAATTCAAAGTTTTGCATATTACGTGCACCAATTTGAATCACATCCAAGTATTCAGCAGCCTTTTCTACATCTGAAGGATTAACAATTTCACTAACAACAGCTAAACCATACTCATCAGCAATTTCCTTCAATATTTTTAGCCCATCAAACCCGAGTCCTTGGAAATCATATGGTGACGTTCTAGGTTTAAACGCACCACCACGAATAATCTTCAGGCCCTTATTTTTAATCTGCTCTGCAACTTGAGCTACTTGGTCGTAACTTTCAACTGCACATGGACCAAAGATGTAATGTGGTTCACCATTGCCAAATTTAGCACCATTGACATCAATAATCGTGTTTTCAGTTTTCCTTTTTCGAGAAACAAGTAAATCATTACTATGATCTTTTTCTTGTAACTCTAAACCAGCCTTAAAAATTTCTTTAAACAAATGAATAATAGTTGCATTCTTAAATGGACCTTCGTTATTTTTCTTAATTCGCTCCAACATGTCACGCTCTCGAACGGGGTCATACTTTTTGTCAGCACCATGGTTTTCTTTTGCTTGTGCAGTTTGCTTAACAAGCTCACCTCGTTTGTTAATCAACTCTAGTATTTCTAGGTTAACACCATCTAACTCTTCTCTTAATTGCTCTAACTCAGTCCTACTCACTTAAAATCCCCCTATTCCTTAATGTTTTTTATTTTACACTCATAAACCAAATCAAATTTGATTCAGTAAAAATAATAATAGCTTCACCAATTAAATAAGAATTAAAAATCATTATAGCTAAAAAAACAGCACTTGTCACTATATTGTTTAAATATTTTGTATTTTCTCTTAATTGATCAAGATAAATATGGATAAATATGCCTTCGTTCATAACAATACTTATTGTACAGACCTGACAAACTCTATTATAATTAGGTTATACATCATTTTAAATCTGTTAAACTTAAATCAACAAGTATCAGGGAAGAAAGGATAAATTGCAATGGAAAACATAATTTTTACTCTCGATATTGGAACGAGATCAGTCATCGGATTGCTCCTAGAAGCTAACGGAAAAAAATACAAATTAATTGATTATGTCATGCATGAACACGCTGAACGTTCAATGCTAGACGGGCAAATACACGACATTGTCCTCGTTTCTGAAGTGATCAGACGAGTTAAAACTGAATTAGAAGAGAGAAACTCAATTCAATTGACAAAAGTGAGTGTCGCAGCTGCAGGACGGGCATTAAAAACAAAACGAACAACGATAACAAAAACAATTGATCAGCATCCATTAATGAATAAAGAGGATATTTTATTCTTAGAATTAAGTGCCGTTCAACAAGCACAGCATGACCTTGCAATTGAAGAGAATAATAAAAATAATCAAATCCCTTATTATTGCGTGGGCTACTCTGTGCTACAATACCGCCTCGACCAAGCAAATATCGGATCATTAATTGATCAACAAGGTGAACTCGCTGAAGTAGAAATCATTGCAACTTTCTTACCAAAGATCGTTGTTGAATCTTTATTATCAGCATTACAACGTGCTGATTTAGAAATGGCTGCACTAACATTAGAACCGATTGCTGCGATTAATGTGTTAGTACCAGAATCGATGCGTCGGTTAAATGTAGCGTTAGTTGATATAGGAGCAGGTACAAGTGATATTGCGATAACTGATGAGGGTACGATTACAGCATACGGCATGGTTTCTAAAGCTGGTGATGAGATAACCGAAGCAATCAGCGATCATTATTTATTAGATTTTAATGAAGCTGAACGGATTAAACGTGAATTAACGGATCACGGTGAAGCAAATGTTACCGATATCCTCGGGTTTGAACAAACAGTTACAATCGATTCTTTATCCAAGAATATTAAACCTGCGATTGAAAAACTGGCTCAAGAGATTGCTAATAAGATTTTTTCATTAAACAATCGCTCGCCAATGGCGGTCATGCTCGTTGGTGGGGGAAGCTTAACGCCAAAAATAACGGAAGCGATTGCAACAACATTAAATCTACCTAGTAATCGGGTCGCCACTCGCGGTGTTGATGCGATTCAAAACTTTGAATCACTGATTGAAATTCCACCTGGACCAATGTTTATTACGCCTATTGGGATCGGGGTAGCTGCCCAACAAAATCCAGTCCATTATATTAGTGTGACAGTCAATGATCGCGCAGTTCGTCTTTTTGATATGAAACAGCTCACTGTAGGTGATTGTTTATTAGCGGCAGGCATTCATATCGATAAAATGTATGGTCGCCCTGGAATGGCTTATATGATTACATTTAATGATCAGCAAATTACCTTACCTGGTACATATGGACAACCACCTAAAGTTAATTTAAATGGTCAACCAATAAAGGTTGATCATCCAATCAAACACGGTGACATTTTACATGTTACGAAAGGTGAGGATGGAGAAGAACCAGTTGTCACGATCAAAGAGGTGATCGATGATTTTGATCAATTTCCGATCATATTTAATGGCGAAACCTTTCAAGTTGAACCGAGCGTTTACGTGAATCAAACGAAAGCATCTCTAGACTATATTTTACAAGATCATGACGACGTTACTATAAAAAATTCGAAAACATTACTTGATTGGCTCAAAACAGCTGGCAAAGAATTTGTTTTAGCTGATCTAGAGAAATATTCAGTCTTCTTAAATGAGCAAAGTGTCGAGTTCGAACAATTCTCAGCACAACTTAGGATTAATAATAAACGTGCAGATCTAAACCAAAGCTTGAAGCCAAATGATCATATCACGTATACACCGAGTAAAAAGGTAACTGCGAAAGATATACTCACTGCCTTTAAGCTAAAAACTAAAGCCAAGTTGAATGTTGTCTACAATGGTGAGCGCGTTACACTTGATAAAACTGTGGCTGTTCTCGAGCAAAACAATCAACCACTGTCCGACAATGATCCAGTTCAGTCTGGTGCAAAATTAACAGTGCGTGAAGTCGATGATCAATCATTTATTTTTCAAGATTTATTTCGCTTTGTTTCAATCGATCTTTCCAAGGTTAAAGGAAATCTTACGATTCAAAGAAATGGCGAATCAGCGACATTCCTTGACCCACTAAATGAAAACGATGAAATTGAAATTATTTTTTAACAAGCAATATCAGTAGCGTTGCATAAAAAATTAAGATAAAACCAAGTGATATGATTAGTTCTAAGTAAGAGGATCACACTCGCAGCTGAGAGATGTTTCGCTTTCCTACGGGCAGGTGTTTATGGTGGGACGAGTAATCGCAGTCCCAAGGCTTGAGCTAACTTTGTCAAGCATAGATCGCTTGTCAAAGTGGATCTCAAGCTCTTGCTTTTCCCGTGGGAGTCTACACATCTCTCATCTGCTAAATTGTATCTTTCATGCGTTGTATTGCTAGTGCTCTTTATTATCCTGTAGGAAAGCAGACATTAACGTAGGGAAAATATGAAGACACCAGCGGGAATAGCGTGAGCCGAAGATCCACTTGGGGGAATGTTAGACTAAGATCGCCACGTCGTGTGGCAACGTCTAACTGACCCACATCCTGTGCGCCCGAGGCACGCCCGCGGTAAGCGAAATATTTTCCCGTAGCGGTTGTATTAATCGATCAATATCCGTTCTCTCAAACCACAACGATAAGACTTGACATAGGAAAGAAAAGTTTATGCAATGCTACTGAAATAATATAACTTAATATCACAAGGTAGGTCTTCGCACTATGTTGAGACATCTAAGCCTAATTAAAGTATCTCAATATAAAGAGGAATTCTTTCATATCTATAAATCCTATGAAAAGGATACAAAAATCGTGATATGAGCTATTCGTCGGGGATCTGACTTATAATTGCTTTAATACGATAAACTGTTAGACATTGCTCATAAAGCGATCCTTAGCTATGTGACAAGCACGAAGTTCATCCACAATTAACAGATTTTATCATCAACAAAAAACGAATCCCATTTTGAGATTCGTTTTTTGTTGATTACTTTTCTTTCACGTCTTCTGCTGCTTCTTCGATCGCATCTTTTACCTTTTCTGAAGCTTCTACGGCTGCTTCAGCTTTTTTTGTAGCTTTATCTTTTACATCTTCTGCCTTATCTGCAACCTCTGTGACTTTGTCTTCAGCTTTCTTTTTCGCTTCTTCTGCTTTATTTTTAATCATATTTTTTGTCTCTTGATACTTTTCTTCAAATTCTTGTTTTTTCTCAGTAACGATATCTTGTATGTGTGCTGATTGTTCTTTAGCGTATTTTTTAAATTCATCGGTCTTCTCGTAAGCGACATCTTTTAACTCAACAGCTTTATCTTTCAATTCATGCGCACCTTTATTAATGTCACCTCGTAATTCTTTCCCTGATTTAGGGGCAAACAAAAGTGCTAATGAAGCACCTACTAGTGTACCGACTAATGATCCGATTAAGAAATCTTTTGCATTAATATTGTCATTCGATTTGTTTGTCATTTTTAAATTCCTCCTATTTTATCATTATGATTCATTATAATTGATTATTCTTTTTACTTCTACGTTTGTTAATCAGTTCCATAATAACTGTTCCCCATTTAACGAGTTGGGCAGTTTCTTCTTTATTGTCTAACGCGATTCCCGTTACTGAATTCGAGAACTGTTGCAGTGATTGATTAAAGCCAGTAATCGTTGTACCCAAACCAGATACACTATCAACTAAACCATTTAAACGTTGTGATTTATCACTAATGTCATCAGCTAGAGCATTCGTTCGATTTAAGAGTAGTGTCGTTTCTGTTGTGATACCTTCCATTTGTTTTTCAAGACCTTCAAGTGTATTAGCAACACTTCCCATCGTTCGTTCAGTTTCTTTTAATACTTTAATGAGGTATACAACCAGCGCCACAAAAGCTAGCGCGAAAATGATTGCCGAAATGTACAATAGATTTTCCATTGAATTGATCGACTCCTTTTATATGTAATTTTATTTTTAATATACTCATATTTACCCTTTTAAACAACTAATAAACATTCCCATATTATAAAATGATCTTAATTTAGCATGTTTATACATGGAAAAAACCGCTCAATAATCCAATAATTCATGACTTGTTCTTGAGCGGTTTTACCCTAGTTGTCTGTCGCTATTTCTTTATATGCTTGTTGGAATTTTTGAATATCACCTGCGCCCATAAAAACGAGGATACCGTCTCGATTAGCTTTTAACTGTTCAGTCGTTTCAAGGGTCAAAATTTTACTATCAGGAATTAAAACTTGTAAATCTTCAATCGATAATTTTTTATCTGCTTCACGTGCTGAACCAAAAATATCACATAAAAATACTTCATCTGCTAGTTTTAAAGCCTCTGCAAATTCATTGAGAAATATTTTTGTTCTCGTATACGTATGCGGCTGAAAGACTGCCGTTACTTTACGCTCTGGATACTTCTTCCGAGCAGATTCAATTGTAACTTCAATCTCTTTCGGATGATGTGCATAATCATCAATAATGACCTGCTCATTTAATTTTTGCTCAGAGAAACGACGCTTCACACCAGCAAATGTGGCGAGATGCTTCATTTCGTCTGCGGACATTCCTTCATAATGACAGAGTGCAATCACTGCCAATGCATTCAAAACATTGTGATTTCCATACATTGGGATCGTGAAAGTGTCAAAAAAGTTGTGCCGAACATAAACGTCAAATTGTGTGCCCTCTTTTACTTCAGTCACATTTTTTGCTTGAAAATCATTCGTATCACTGAAGCCATAATAAACAACGGGAACTTTCGCTTGAATCTTTTGCAAATAGTCATCATCACCAGATGCAATAATGCCTTGTTTCGCTTTTTCAGCCATCTCTTGAAATGCCGAAAAAACATCATCAATACTCGAAAAATAATCTGGGTGGTCAAAATCAATATTGGTCATGATTAAGTAGTCAGGTTCATACGCCAAAAAGTGGCGCTTATATTCACATGCTTCAAAAACAAAATAATCACTTTCTTGGTGACCCAAGCCCGTGCCATCACCGATTAAATAAGAGATCGGATGTGTTTCACTTAAAACATGAGCTAACAAACCTGTTGTCGATGTTTTACCATGTGAGCCTGTGACAGCAACACTTTTATAATTTTTCATCCATTCTCCGAGAAAATCATGGTAACGATAGATCGGTAAACCTAATTTTTTTGCCTCAACAATTTCTTCATGGTCATCGTTAAATGCGTTACCAGCAATAATCGTATAGCCTTCTTTTATATTCTCTTTCGAAAATGGTAAAATCGGAATATTTTTTTCATTTAATGCTGCATCTGTGAAAAATGTTTTTTTGACATCTGAACCTTGAACACTTTTACCAGCGTCATATAAGATATGGGCGAGTGCACTCATACCTGTTCCTTTAATGCCAATAAAATGGTAAGTCGTCATAAATGTGTACCTCCAAGGTTTTCTACTAACAAAATTTAAAACGAACAATTATTACCCAATAAGTTATTATAACATAACGTGAAACTTCAATCAGTCAAGGTCTCACTGACAGTTGCACTGCGATAATTTGAGTCATATCACAGATTGAACAGCAATTATTTTTTATAATCTACTTTTTCCAATCTTGGATTTGGTTGTTGTTGACGTCCTGCTTTTGATACAGGCTTGCCATTAAGGACAACGTTATCACCTGTGAAACCAATATTAATATCTAATAAGTTTCTGCCTACTCCATAGAGATCAACTGGGACATTTCTCTTTTCAAACATGCGAATTTTTTCTTCGGTAAAACCACCGCTAGCCATGATTTTAACGTGCTGGTAGCCTTCATCGTCTAATGCTTTACGTAAAGCAAAAATCAATTCCGGATTCACTCCACGTGGATCAAATTTACCAAGCAAATGTGCATTTCTTAAGAAATATTTATCAACCATATTTCCTGATGTATCAAGGCGAACACATTTTAAAGTCTCACCAAATTCACGGGCTACTTTTAGAGCATCCGTTATGACATCATTATTATAATCAATTAAGACAGTTAAGTCATCTTCAGGATAGACATCGTGATAGGCTTTTGCCGCTGCGACAGTATCACCTTCAAAGAGCTGGATTAATGCGTGTGGCATTGTTCCCATTCCTGTTTTACCCCACCATTCATTCATTGCGTGAGTGGCTTGGGCTGTAGAACCTCCAATAAAGGCCGCGTAACCATCACCAGCTTGTTGCGTATAATGATCATCTCGATCACCCATGAAGATAATTGGTTTTTGTTTCCCTGATGCTCTACCCGCTTTTACAACATTATACACATTTGTTGCAACAGATGTTCTTCTTGCTAAAATACCGTCGATGACACCTTCTAAATAACCAAACGATTGATATGATCCTTTAATTGTCAGGACTGTTTCGAATGGTGAAATTTTGTCACCATCTTTTAACGAGTGAATTTCAAGTTCTTCTGGATTGTCTGCAAATGTATGTAGTAAAGCAATCGCTTCATCCGTTCCACATAAAACAGCTTCATCTTTTTGAAAAAACTGCATGACGACTTCATTATTAGGTTTTGTTTTTTCAGCTATTTCTTTTGTTTTTAGAAAGTAAACAGCCGAGAACCAACCTTCTTTAAGGCGTTGATCGAATTTAAAGGTTTCATTTGTTAAACGATCAATTTCGCCATTTAGTTTCCTTGCGAATTCTTTTTCCATTGGTATCACACCTCATTAACTTATCTTAGAGTTTGGATTCATTTTGTTTATCATATAAGAAATCAGTTGATTACTCAAGCATAATTATTACCTAGATACTCTGGATCAACTATAGTCTTCTTTTGTTGCTAAGATGGTTCGTGGCTTACTACCATTTTGACCAGATATGATCCCGTTATACTCTAATGTGTCAATCAATCTAGCAGCACGGTTGTAACCGATTTTAAAGCGTCGCTGTAAAAGTGATGTTGATGCACTATTATGATCGATGACGAATGCAACAACTTCATCATAAAGTTCATCTTCACTTTCTTCTTGCTCAATTTTTTCTAACAAGTCTTCCTGTTGAAAGAGGTATTCAACCTGCTCTCGTTTTCTAGCGTCAGCCGTGATTCGATCAATTTCTTCATCAGAAACAAATGCACCTTGAATCCGTAATGGATGTCTCGCACCGTTTTCAACGAATAACATGTCACCTTTCCCTAATAAACGTTCAGCCCCACCTTGATCAATAATTGTTCGTGAATCAATTTGGGAAGCGACACTGAAAGCAATTCTTGTTGGTATATTTGCTTTAATTAATCCGGTGATCACATCAACTGACGGTCGCTGTGTCGCAAGTAATAAGTGAATCCCACAAGCACGAGCTTTCTGGGCAATTCGGCTAATAGAATCTTCGACATCTTGCGGTGCAATCATCATCAGATCGGCTAGCTCATCAATGACGATCACTAGATAAGGCATTTTTTCTTCACCGCGAGCTTGCTCGACCATTTTTTGATTATAGCGTTCAATATCACGAGCACCCGTCTGAACAAATTTTTGATAGCGCTCTTCCATCTCTTCAACGGCCCACTTCAATGCCTGTGTTGCTGCCTTTACATCCGTAATAACAGGTGAAACAAGATGAGGGATATCGTTATATGATGCAAGCTCCACCATCTTTGGATCAATTAATAATAAGCGCACATCTTTTGGGGTTGCCTTAAAAATTAATGAAACCAAAATCGTATTGATGCATACACTCTTCCCAGATCCTGTTGCGCCAGCAATTAAGCCATGTGGCATTTTATGAATATCAGTCACAACTGGACTTCCCGATATGTCTAAGCCTAGACCAATTGTTAATGGTGACTTAGCTTCTTTAAACCGATCCGTTGCAAAAATTTCATGTAAACTAACAGGAGAAGCCACTTGATTTGGAATCTCAATCCCGATCGCATTTTTCCCTGGAATAGGCGCTTCGATCCGAATATCTTTAGCAGCCATATTTAACTTAATATCATCACTTAAATTACGAACTTTGCTCACCTTAACGCCAGTCTCAGGTTTGATCTCAAACCTGGTTACAGTTGGTCCCTGCATGACATTGACGACATGTGCATTTACGTTAAATTCAGCTAAGGTTGCTGTTAATTTCTCAGATTGCTCCCGAATCCAATTTTGATCTTGATGCAAGCCATCTGAATGATCATTAAGCAAGTGTAAGCTAGGCATATCTTGCTTAGAAGTCTGTTTCTGCTGACGCTTTTTTTCTTCTAACCTACGTTTGTCACTCGGTGTCATGATCACATTATACGGTTTAGAATCTTTTTTAATTTCACGATCGACTATTGTCTCGTTGACTGTTTCCTCAACGTTGGCTTCATTTAAATCAAGGTTTGACTCTAACTCAGCAGCGTTAATCTGTTCGTCGGCTACCTGACGACGATTTCTTCTCGCTAATCTACTCTCTTGTCGTTCTTTTATTAAAGAAGTATGTTCAATTGTAGCCTGAACTTTTTCACTCTCATTCTCGACTTTCCCAGATTGATCAAGCGTTTTAACGGATCGATCCTTCAAACGCATCTCGCGATCTCGCCTTAAAAATGCTGGTTTTTCTAGTGGCTGATCATGATGATTACTCGAATCAAACTGTTGCAGCCCATGAATTGGAGATGCAAAATCTGAAGGTTTAAACGGACGTTTCTTAGTTGTTTCTTCAACTTTTTCATTGTGAAAATCTTGATTACGTCGTTTAGCTTCACGTTGCAACTCACCAACAGTTGGCTGATCAATCGGCATTGGGAAACGAAATGAATCTTTTTTTGGATATTGGAAAGAAACTTTCGCTTCGATTCCAGCTTTATTTTGCTGCTGATTAATCAGGTCGTGATTGTGTTCAGGCTCTGATTCAGAAGCAAATAGTTGTTTAAATTTATTGATAAATCTATCTCTCATTCGTTTTCACTCTTCCATTGCAATCATTACTTCTTATTTTAACAGACTTTTAGTAGAAAAAGCGTAAAAGAGTGATTGCTCCTTTACGCTTCAAGTTATCGATTAAAAATTGAAAGGTTGCCCCGCTTCAACATCACCCGTTAGCACATAAATTCCTCTTTCTTCAGGAGCATTAGGTAAACCTAATTCCTTCTGAGAACAAATCATTCCAAACGAATCAACGTCACGTAATTTGGCAGCTTTAATTTCCAATCCACTCGGCATAATTGCACCGACCTTTGCAACGACAACATGCTGACCTGCATCAACATTTGGTGCACCACAAACGATTTGCACCGTTTCATCACCTAAATCAACTTGACAAACACTTAATTTGTCCGCATTCTCATGTTTCGCTTTTGACTTCACATAGCCAACAACAAACTTTGGTGATAAATCAACATCTAACAGATTTGGAGCCTCATTTTTCACAAAAATTTGATTAATTTCAGCTTGCAATTCCTCAGTTAATTCATGCTTACCATTCGTTAGTTCGAGGTATGTCGAGCTATTAAAAATATTGTAACCATTGATTTGCTCTGACTCCGTGTCATAAATCTCTATAACATCACCATACTTACGAAAGTCAGTTGTTTCTCGATTCCCTTGTTTTAAAGGGATAAGCAGTACATCACCGATCCCAACTGAATTATAATAAATCGCCATCTCATTCATCCTTTTCTCTGTTTTTCTGATCGATTGGTTTTTTCTTTGCTAAAATAAAAATCGGTTCGAGCTTTCTATTTTCAAAAAGAAAAGACAACGCCGTAATTGGCACACGCCCTTCAGCAAAATACTGCATCGCCATTTGTGCTAAAATATCATAACCCATATCATTTTGGACATCAGCGAGAATTAACGTGTCTTGATGTGGAACAGCGATCGCAAACTCCCCTTTGGCTTGATCTTTCATTTCGATTAACCAAGCTTCATTTAAAATGCGACTCGCATCATAACCATCGTTCGCTGAGATAAAATAAAAGTCATTATCAGCAACCGTATCTTTTTTCAGTTCAATTGGTAGTGACTTCATATTAAATAATGCGATTTCTTTTAAATGTGTCTCCGTCCAATTTGCCTCGTCAAGTAATGCTTGATCAATTAGTTGATACGTTTGACCAAAATCAAGGGCATAATAAATCCGCGTTTCAGCGGTATGCTGATGAAAAATTAACTTTTTTCCTGCTTTTGATTCGACTGAAAAAGATGTGCTTCGGATGACAGGTAAAATCTTTTTTTCATTGCCGACTAGTTTGGCTTGTTGACCAATCATCTGGAGTGACATTTTAACATGAGAAACAATTTCCTCAATCACACGTTCGCCATTTTGCTCATACTTAGCAACGATATTAGGCAAGGTAATATTGACACCTTTACCCGTATCTTTCCACTCTACCCGATATTGATCTTGATCACGTTTAAATGATGTTCTCCATTCTGTTCCGGAAAACATCTGGTCAAGTTTCTTTTTTAATTGAATCGTTGTTAAAGCCATTGTTATTCCCCCTTCCGAGGTCTAATAATCCCGTAGTACATTGTAACATGACTTTAAAAGAGATGAAAATAAAAGCACCATTAGGTACTTTTATCTTCATCTTCTATGTTAATTTTATGCTGCACTTACCTTTGTTAAAAACGCCTCAATTTCCGCACGTGTTTTTCGATCTTTACTGACAAACCGAGCAACTTCTTTACCTTGATCAAATGCTAAAAAGCTTGGAATACCAAAAATATCATATTTAATGCAGAGATCAATAAATTGATCGCGATCGACAAGGATAAATGTCAGTTCACTAAATGTTGCTTCTAACTCAGGTAATATCGGTTCAATTACACGGCAATCTGGACACCAATCAGCTGAAAAAAGAAAGACGGTTTTGCCTTGTTCCAACTGTTGATAAAATTGTGCTTCTGTCTGTAAGTTTTCCAATCTAACGTTCCCCCTAGATTTTATTCATAGACAAGTTCTTGATCGCCATATTTAATCCAGCCTTTCTTACGCATCCACTCAGAGACAAGTAAACTAACAATAGCAGGACCAATAATATGAACGAGTAAAACTTGTAGAAATACTGGGAAAGTAAAGCCCATCGTTTGAAAGGCCATCACTTGACCAACAAACCCCGACGTACCCATCCCAGCGCCTGAAGGATTATTCGTCATTTGAAGCCAAACAGTTCCAATTGGTGCCATTACGATTGATGCAACCGTCGGCGGAATCATAATCAACGGTCGTTTTAAAATATTCGCAACTTGAAGCATTGACGTCCCAATTCCTTGAGCAAGTAATCCACCAACGCCATTTTCACGATAACTACTCACCGCGAACCCGATCATTTGTGCCGAACAACCAATCGCAGCTGCACCAGCCGCTAAGCCATCAAGCGATAACATAATCGCAATTGCCGCACTAGAAATAGGCGCGGTTAAAGCCCAGCCCATTAAGACCGCAACAATAATGCCCATCACGAACGGTTGTTGCGTTGTTGACCAGTTGATCACTTCGCCTAGGCCTGTCATAAACGCTCCAATTGGAGGACCAATAAATTTCCCTACCATATATCCTACCACAATCGTGAATAAGGGTGTTAAGATTATGTCCACCCTTGTTTCTTTAGAAATGACTTTCCCGGCTTCAGTCGCGAAAACAACACTGACATATGCTCCAACTGGACCACCCAAACTATAACCAAAGGCACCAGCAAAAAGCGTTGAAAATAAAACGAGTGGTGGTGCTTTTAAACTGTAAGCAACAGCTATACCAATTGCCCCACCAACTACTTTACCATCCATCGCAAATGTACCCATTTCCATTAAAAACTCACTGAAAACAGAATCTCCAAAAAATCTTGTCAATTGTTCTCCAAGTGTATTAATAATAAGTCCGATAATCAGAGATGAGAACAACCCAAGCGCCATATAACTCAAGGCATTAATCAAGTATGTGTGTGCTGATAATTCAATGTTTTTTCTTTGTAAAAAATTCTTCAACGTCGATTCCCCCTTTTCAATTCTTATTTATTCTACACCAAGTTATTACACCTGACAAGACAGTTAATCATTAAAAATAAACCCCAGCTCAGCTGAGGTTTATTACTCATTCCTTTATTCTTCTATTGTCGATACTTCAATTGAATTAATCATATCGACCATTTGATTAAATGTATCTTCTAACTCTCTAAGTGAGACGTGTGTTGTAAGACGTAGCCCACCCACTCCAACTTGGAGCTCAAAATCTTCCTCTACTTCACTAACTTTGACGTAGATTAAGCGTTCATCGTCTTGATAGCTTTCTAGCAATAAATAGTTGCCTCTTCTTTTTTCTGCTAAATAAAATGCATCACTTGTAGGTGGCTCCAATTGATTATAGAACAAAATATAGGTTTGATCTTGATCATTAAAAATCAAATTACCATCTGACTCTTCGATGATCTCAATATTTTCTGGGAAATATATATTAAAATGGTCAAATTCCACATTTGGTTCTGGGCTTTGACGATTAAAAGACGTTTGAATTGTTTCACTAATATTTTCTAAGACCTCTTCTTCAGATAGCCCACATCCACTAACAATTAAAATCGTTAAACCGATCAATAGCAGGCCAATCATTTTTTTACCCATAATTAACTCCTTTCCACAAAAATAATTCACACTAATCATACTACAAAAAATCAGAATAACAAGCAGATGAAATCATTTTTCACACTTTCTCCACATTATTGAAACATTCTATTCACTAAAGTATATTGACCTTTCAGTTGTTTGACGACGTGTTCAAACATTTCACTTCTACTCAACTCATTATTTGTTAAAATCCCAATTGTTCCTTGATCGTGGCGAACATTTTTCTTTTCTGCATAGTGATCAATAATATCTCCAAGTTCTTGACCAGCAAGTAGTGCATCCGAAATTGAATCAGGTAATGGAATCCTTGCCCCACTGGCAATGTACACACGACCAGCCTGATCAACTAATGCTCCCCAATTACAGAGCAGCAATTGATTATTTAACTTCATCACTCCACCCTCAAGACCAATTCCAATCACACCAAGTTCAGAATTTCGACAATACTTTGCTCTTGTGATCGCTCCAGTCAACGTTTCCTGATCACTCATCGGCTGATCCGAAACTCCTGATGGTGCCTGCCGACCAACAACCTCATTCTCAATAAATACTCGTTTAACCGCAGATATTTTCGTTTTATTTTGTGACCCAACGATGATTTTCATACGTAAAAATTGAACCTCCTAAAATTAATTAGTGTCTACTGAACAAATACTATTCTTCTAAAATAGTCTGTCTTAGAGTGGGAATAATCAATTTTAATC
>NZ_BAABDL010000095.1:0-6493 GCF_039539605.1 Amphibacillus indicireducens
TTGATTGGTTATTTTTAATTGATTTGATGCGGTTTATTCAGGTTTTATGATTGGGCTATGAATAATCTAGGATTAACTTTAATCACTGTCGATCTATTCACCAAAGTCATTATTTTCTTTAATTTTATGGATCTAAATTTTAGTTTTCTAAATGGCAACTTTGGCTTTAATCCATTCATTAATCGAGATCAAATGTCGATCTTTAATTCTTTATTCAATTTAGGCATTAGTACAAACAAATTAATCATTATTAATGTTGTTACATTAATCTTACTTTGCCTTTTATACGCTCGCATTAAAGCGGTCTTTGGTATCGATAAGCATACAACTGTTTTTTTCATTCTGTTCATTTCTGCATCAATTTGCTCAATCATTGATAAATTGTTGCTAGGTGGTAGCTTAGATTACCTATTAATTTTCAGATGGATTTGTGATCTTAAAGACATTTACCTATACTTAGGTTTTCTTTATTTAGTAATCTATTTAGTTAAAAATGTCGATTCATCGAGTTCTTTTAAAGATGATATTAAAAAGATAAAAAAATTGTTTCAATTAAATAACAATACTATTAACCGATGATTAAATAGTTGAGTAAGAGGATTCATCATTATGATCTTCTATTCTTAACAGTGAAAAAGGAGCATCAATTATGTGGCTTATTATTTTTTCTATCCTGACTTCAATATTAGTGGTTATTAGTGTGTTTGGTATTATAAGAAATAGACAGCACAAGCTTTACTTTTTGATTACGGGTTATTTAGTTTGTATTATTGGTTTAGCTATTTACAACAACGAGCCAAGAATCTTTGGTTTAGTTGGTTTGTTAGGATTAGTCCCTCTTATCGCTAGAATAAAGCAGGATTTGAATAAACGTAATATCGTTTTTAAAGGAAAATACACAGATGAAAGTCAAATCAAAACTGGGCACTTACCTAGTGATGCTGTTGTGTTTAAAGAACCTAGTACGATTATAGGCTTAATCTTGTCTGGCTTGATAGTAAGTATCCCCATTATCGCTATCACTTTTACAGGTCTAATACTAAAAGTTGATGTTCTTGCAATCAACTATTGGCCTTTCATGTTGATGGTAGTGCTAAGCTTGATATTAGGATATCCACATGAAATCATCCACGCTTTATGCTTTCCTAACGAGAGTACTAAAGAGATCTGGTGGTCGACAGAAGTAATGCTTGTTTACTGTAATACACCGATATCAAAAAAGAGGTTTATCTGGATGTCAGCAGCTCCAAATATAATATTAGGGTTTATTCCTTTTAGTTTGTTTATGCTTGGAGTATTTGATTTCAATTATTCAATCTCTGAGTTTGTAGGCATTATTTCTTGGTTTATGATTTTGTCAGGAGTAGGCGATTACCTTAATATCTTTAATGCAATCAGGCAGGTCCCAAGACATGCAAATGTCATTAATTATGGTGTTCATTCATATTGGGTTAAGGAAGTGTCAAAGCGTCATGAGATTATTTAACAAGCCTAACAAAGTACTTAAAGTAAATTGAATCCTTATCGATATATTTATAAAGCTCACTTTGCTGAGATATTATCATTTATGTTAAAATTGTAAGTAATATCAACTTTATGACTTATTAGGGTGGTGCTTAAAATGACCAATGTACCAAAACAACAGTTAAAAAGTATTTTACCTAAGATTTTTATGTTCGGAATTGTATTAGGTGTTGTTTCAACGGCTATATATTACCTTTTTGTGAAATAAAATGATCTCAACAATATATTTCATTTGTATTGAGTTGAAGGGGGAGTGAACAATGATTAAATTATCTGAAGAAATCAAAAACGAGTTCGATAGAGCATTAAAAGAAAATCCGATTCTCACCAAAGTAGTTTTATGCCTTATGATTGGCTTATTTATATACTATGTCGGTTATGAAATCGGTAAATTTTCTGCTCATCTACTGAATTGATGAGAATAAAAGCCCTCTCAGAAAATAAAGACAATCAAAAATAAATTAAGAGGTGAATTCCCATGAAAAAACCTTTGGAAATTATTTTACGATTAACAAAAACAATTGGTCAACAACAGTAAAGTATTCAATCAAAATAGGATTCTTCAACGGATTAATTGGTGGAATGTTACTTATAATATTTCAATAGACCTTTTCATTTTATCTGTAGGTAATTAAAATGGATACATCTAAACAAATCAATTAACTTTTATGATCTAATTTTACCTTCCGTATTACTGTATTTTTCTAAGAAAAATCGTAACCAGACAAATTGATAAACCTCACTTAATAATTTGAGACAGCCCGCAACTGATCTCTTATTTTTTAGCTCAAACAAATAAGCCATCTAATTTAGATGGCTTATCGTAACGCTAATATTTTATTTAATTTGTATTTTACTCTACTCTGATAAGCACGCGATTAATGCGTCAATAGCTTCTTCTCCGTCCGGTCCATCACTAAATAGCATAATCGTCTCTCCGCTTGCAATGGCTAGGCTAAGTACACCCATAATACTTTTTGCATTAATGCGACGCCCTTTTTTCTCTAAAAAGATTTCTGCTGCAAAACGATTTGCTTCCCGAACAAACTTAGCTGCTTTATCCGCCTGTAACCCTGGTTCAACCGCTACAACTACTGACTTTTCAACCATATTAAAGCGCTCCTCTCAATTTTACCATCTAAGCTATTTAAGTATATGATGATTGACACCTTGATTATAACCTATTAATGACTTAATTTGAAGAACCCGTTTTACTTTTTATTAGAAAACTTGGCATTCGCCAAGCCTTTAGGCGAATGCTTTAGTTGCACTTATGTAGTAAGAAAGTTGTTATACTTTCTTATCTACCAAAAAAAACAATTATTTAAGTTCACCATTCATGCCGTGGTCTTGTCTAATTTGATCAGCGATTTGGTCAATTTTCTTCAGGCGATGGTTAATCCCTGATTTACTAATTTTCGCGCCTGAGACAAGCTCACCTAATTCTTTTAATGACGCGTCTTGGTGTTCGACTCTCACTTTGGCAATCTCCTGCAATTTGATCGGTAACGTTTCAAGTCCAACCACTTTATCAATCAATTTAATATTCTCAACTTGTCTAAAAGCTGCGCCAATTGTCTTATTTAAGTTAGCTGTTTCGCAGTTAACTAAGCGATTGACCGAGTTCCGCATATCACGGATAATGCGAACATCTTCAAACTTAAACAAAGCTTGGTGTGCGCCAGTTAAGTTAAGAAATTCAGTAATTTTCTCCGACTCTTTAATGTACGTAATGTAGCCGTTACGTCGTTCGAGAATTTTTGCCCGTAAATCAAAACGGTTCATTAATTCACAAAGTGACTCATTATGTTCTTCGTATGCGTTGGCGATTTCTAAGTGGTATGAAGATGTTTCTGGGTTATTGACAGACCCTCCTGCTAAAAATGCTCCTCTCAAGTAAGCGCGGCGGCAACAGTCTTTCGCTAAGTATTTATCGGAAATCGTTCGAACGAAAGTGAATGGTTCAATCAAAATATTTAAGCTTTGGAGTATTTCTTTTGAGCCTTCTTCAATGCGGGCGATGTAGACGTTGTTTTTCTTGAGCTTCATCTTTTTGCGGACGAGTAATTTAATTGGGTATGGATAAAGTGATTTAATCAATGTATAAATTCGTCTGGCGATTGCTGCGTTTTCTGTTTGGATATCTAAAACGTGTGATTGGCGTGCAATCGAAATGGCACCATTCATGCGAATCAGCGCTGCTAATTCAGCTTCTTTACAACAATCATTATTTTCAATTTGGGTCATTTCCTTTTTAATCTCGGATGCAAATGACATGGTGATCTCACCTCCCTAGTTTTTAGGATCGATACCAATTAACGTACAAAGAATTTCAGCCACCTTTTTATAGTCATGGCGTAAATATTTTTGTTGTTCATCAATAATATCCGCTTCAATAATTTCTAATCCTAGTGAAGCTAGTCGATCTAAATCGTATTCAACTGGTTCTGCATTTTCTTCTGCGTATTTTTCCCGAACGGATTCAGTAATTTTTTTGTTATGGACAATGATCTTATCAACACAACCCTCTCCGACGTGGTCTATTATCGCTTGGGCATGATCAGCAACGGTATAACCAGATGTTTCACCGACCTCAGTCATCACGTTACAGATATAGACAACCTGTCCTCTTGTTTCGCTTAGTGCATTTGCAATTTTCGGGACGACTAAATTAGGTAGTGTACTTGTATAAAGACTGCCTGGCGAGATGACGACGAGATCAGATTGCCTAACTGCTTCAATCGCTTCTGGTAAGGGGATAATCATTTTGGGTTCAACAAAAACACGCTTAATTTGTTTATTAGCTAAAGGTATTTTTGATTCACCAACAATGATTTCACCGTCGAGCATTTCAGCATTTAAAAAGACATTTTGATTTGCGATTGGATAGATACGCCCTTTTACTTTGAAAACTTTAGCAATTTCTTTAATCCCAGTATAAAAATCGCCTGTTACAGCTGTCATTGCTGCTAAAAATAAGTTCCCCATCGAATGGCCCGTCAGCCCTTCTCCATTTGTAAATCGATGTTGAAATAATTTCTCCATCATTGGTTCTACTTCAGATAAGGCTGCAATGACATTTCGAATGTCTCCTGGTGCTGGCATGGACATTTCGGTTCTTAATCTTCCTGAACTCCCACCATCATCAGCAACAGTTACGATCGCTGAAAGGTCGATTGGGTAATGTTTCAATCCACGCAAAAGGACAGGCATCCCTGTCCCACCACCGATAACGGTGACCTTTTTATTTTTGGACTTCATCTTTAATGTCCCTTTCTTTTATCAATGTCTCGATGTGACACGTGTGTAATGTATTGGTTGGAAAAATGCTTCGAATAGTGTTCAGCTAAAGTAACCGAGCGATGCTGTCCACCAGTACAACCAATCGCAATCACCAGTTGTGATTTACCTTCCTTTTTATATTGTGGCAACATGAAGCTTAATAAATCAAGCATTTTTTCATTAAATTTTTGCGTTTCTGACCATTTTAAGACATATTCACTCACGTCTTTCGTCAAACCTGTGAGTGGCTGTAAATGATCGACATAGTGTGGGTTCGGTAAAAATCGCACGTCAAAGACTAAGTCAGCATCAATCGGCATCCCATATTTAAAGCCGAATGAGAGAAAATGAATCGAGAAGATTTTTTGTTTTTCCTCACCGTATTTTCCGATAATCTTTTCCCTTAATTCTTTTGGTTTCAAATTCGTTGTGTCAATAAAATATTGCGCACGCCCACGAAGATCGGCAAGCATTTTTCGTTCTTGATTAATCCCTTCTAGTGGTAGTCCTTTCGGTGCGAGTGGGTGATTTCGTCTCGTTTCTTTATATCTTGAGACAAGTACTTTATCTTGCGCGTCTAAAAATAAAATATGTTCTTCTAACCAATCGGACTCGGCTAAATGATCAAGTGCGTCAAATAAAGAGTCAAAAAATTCTCTCCCACGTAAGTCCATCACAAGTGCAACTTTATTAATCGTGTTATTCGCGTCTTTCATTAATTCAACTAGTTTAGGTAATAAAGCTGGAGGTAAATTGTCGACACAGTAATATCCCAAATCCTCAAAACTTTGAACGGCAACGGTTTTCCCCGCTCCAGACATGCCTGTAATGATTACGAGCTTCGTCTCTTGACTACTTACCATCATTTATTTCCTCCTTCATTCATTTTTATTTAATCGATAGCTAATCAACTGATCACTTTCATCTAAATCAAAACTTGCATATAAATGCTGTTTGTTTTTTAACAAAAATTGATGAATGAATCGGTCACTTGGTGCTGTTGGAATCTGGTCAATCTCAGCAACCGGGATCCATTCGAGCACACCCTCTGGCGATTCTTCAATGAGCTGACCCGTATATTGATCGGTCATGAAGGTAAACATCATCCATTCATCTTTTGGTTTTGGTGCAGAAGCTTTTGTCATTGTCGCAACACTATATAATTGAGGGTTTTTAATTGTTAGGCCAGTTTCCTCTTGGACTTCTCTGATCACAGATTCATGGACAGATTCGCCTTGTTCCATTTTTCCACCTGGCATCGCATACCAGCCGTAGCGTGGCTTTTTCAGCAGCAAAACTTCCTCATCTTTTATAATTAAACAGTTCGTTACTCGTTGCAATTTGACTCACTCATTTCTACTATATTCAAACTTCATTATACTATAACTGCTTAGTACTGACTAGCAATCACATTTGGGAATTCAGGTAACACACGATTGTTCCACATCGGACAATTTTTGATGCAAAGATCAAAAAAATGTCCGATATTTAATAAAAAGCACAAAAATTGATCTGGATCAATTGTTCGGTGCTGAATCTGCGTTATCGTTTAATTATCCGGGAGTTTGACACTTTGAATTACAAAAAACATTAAGAAGCCTTGATATGGCTTATTTTTTTTTGTCAAATTTCTCATTTTATTATTGAGTACTATTTAGTACTATGTTATAATAAAGATATTCCAACA
>NZ_BAABDL010000096.1:0-19813 GCF_039539605.1 Amphibacillus indicireducens
CTAACTGGCATTCACTTTTGGCAATTTAATGGGCAAATCACCTATAAAAAATCAAGTTATGAATAATGCAGGCAATCTATTTCCCTCGGGCTATCATGACTAAAAATCAACGGCTCGAAAACTTAATCAATCAGGCGATTGTCGATCAAACTCAGGAGCTGATCGACAAGCAAACAGACAATATGCCTACAACAGTCGAAGAAATGATCGGTTTATATGAACTGAAAAATAATCAACGTCAAGTCCTGAGTTTATCATTATCAAATTATACGTATCACTACCAAGCGGCCCACGGAATGACATTTATCAAGTCGTTAACTTTTGATCTTAAGAACGAGCAACTTTGTCAGTTGCAAGACTTGTTTAAACCGGGAAGTGATTATGTTGAAAAACTCTCCAACCTAATTAAACAGCAAATCAAACAACGGGATATCCCGACTTTGACGGAGTTTCAAGCGATCAAGCCAAATCAGGATTTTTACATCGCCGATAAGACGGTTGTGATTTATTTTCAGCTCTATGAGATGACGCCATATGTTTATGGCTTTCCGATGTTTCCGATCTCTGTTTATGATATTCAAGAGATTATCGATGAAAATGGTCCACTCGGGCGCATGATTGCCAGTCATTGAAAGATTCCAATCTAAAAAATACTTAAAGCCAATTGCACCAAGGGATTTAAGTGTTTTTTATTGATCAATTTGGAACGATATCTCGATATTTCTTGCGGAGTTCGCTTAGTTTTTTTAAGTTTTCTATTGAGCTTTCTTCTAACTCTTGACCAACGAGCATAATTAATGCTTCCACAACTGTGAGTGGCCCAATCATTGAGTGAAAATCCCAAATATCACCTCTGTCAGCATATAAAACATAATTGGCAAGCTGATTCATATCGGCAACAAGCTGGTCAGTAAATAAAATCGTCTCAATGCCTAATTCATTCGCATAATCAAGCAGCGCTTTTGATTCAGGTAATAGTTTTACAAATTGAAAGATAATGATGAGATCATTTTTTTCAAAATGGATCATTGATTCAAAGATGTCATGCCCGCTTTTGGCGACGCGTTCGACAGGGATGCCGAATCGTTTTAATCGGTGACTAAGCAATGTTCCCAAACCTTCTGAAGAAGAGGGGGCATGCAGAAAGACACGATCACATTTTATGATCGTTTGAACAGCATCCTTTAAGTCCTGGCGATTTAAGTGTGTGTGTGTCTGAAAAAGGTAGTCATAGTTTTGTTCAATAATTCGATTAAACAAATCATCATCGCCGATATCAAGCATAAAATTTCTCAGCTTATTTTCTGGTGTTGATTCGATGCGATTTTTTACATGAGTCTTAAAAGCTTTGAAATTCTTAAAGCCGGCGAGCTCCCAAAAGCGAGAAACGGTTGCAACACTGACTTCAGCTTCTTTTGCCAAATCCTCAATCGACATGTAGGCAATTTTAAAGCCTCTTTTCTCAACAACTTCGAGCACTTGTTGTTGCTTTGTTGACAGCTGCATTTTATCGAGATTTAAAAGTAGTGACATAATAATCAACTCCTTAGACCATTTTTCCTTATTATAAACGAAGATCTAATCGTTCTGTGTAAATTTATTTTCACAATTGAAATTATCTTACTTTATTTTATCCTCTCTTAACCGCCTCTTTACATGAAATTAATCTTTCCTATGTACGATAGAGATAGTTCAAAATTAGAGGAGGAAACAACCGTGCCAAATAGTTTAGAGAGAACAGAGTATACACAGTCACAGAAAATGATGATTTTTATTTTAGCAATGTCGCTTAATGGTCTTGCAAATTTATTTACAGAATTACTGCCAGAGTTTGAAATCGGGCCAATTGACATTTCAATCTCGTATCCAGCATTTATTCCAGTTATTTTGGTCATTCTATTTCATCCGCTCTATGCAGCACTTGGCGCTTCAGTCGGTGCGATCATCTTCGGAGATTTATTATTAGGTGATTTTGGCGGACTTGGTGAGGTCGAGGGGTTTTTACAAATTACATTGGCAATGTATATCGCAGGACTGCTTGTTAGGGATCCAACGAATCGAAAGCAAGTTGGAATCGCAGCACTGATGGCCGTTACAATTGATCAAGTTCTCGGTTCAATCGTCGATATCGGAAAAGTCTGGTTTGGAGTAGAGGAGCTCGAGGCCGTAGCAGGATTACCTGAAAGTATTTTGGCAATTGAAGCGTTCAGTTTCGTTAATAACATGCTCTTTACTGGAATCCTGTTTGGTTTAATTCCAACGCTCTATTTACTGCCAAGACTTTACGGGAAAATTGAGCCATTAATGGGGATGAAGCCACGCGTCAAAAACGACAGAGGTTCGATGACCGAATTTATTTCAGTTCGTTTAATCATTATTACGATTTTCCTAGGCTTTGTCGGGCTAGTCGCAGAATTCATGGCCGAGATGGATATTAACTTTGCTGTTTGGGAGCCTGAATTTCTTGAACAATTTGGCGATGGATTTATTTGGTTACCGATCTCTGCCGCAGCAATTATTTTAGTTGTCGTTGTCGGGATTGCAATAAAACTCGCAAATAAAAATAAAAAGGATGCAGAAGAATGGCCAGCATAAACCAACCAATTATCGAAGTTAAGGATGTTCACTACCAGTATCCTGGTGCTGAAGATCCTGTCTTAAAAGGCGCAAATTTAACCATCAACAAAGGTGATTTTCTTGCGATTATTGGTGGGAATGGAAGTGGAAAGTCAACGATTTGTAAGACGATCAACGGCCTGATCCCCCACTATTTTTCTGGTGACTATCAAGGAGAAGTACGTGTTAAAGGAAAATCAGTTAAAGAATTATCTGTTTCTGTTTTAAGCCACCTCGTTGGTTACGTTTATCAAGATTTTGAAAATCAATTAATGAAGCTAACTGTGTTCGAAGATGTTGCCTTTTCACCACTTAATTTCGGCTTCCCCGATTATAAGGAAAGAGCAATGCACGCATTAGAGCTGCTCGGGATCACCCATCTCAAAGACCAAACAGTCTGGGAATTGAGTGGTGGGCAAAAGCATTTAACTGCTCTAGCTGGCGCACTCGCACTTGATCCTGAAGTGCTGATCATTGACGAACCTGTTGCCCAGCTCGATCCACAACATGCAACTGAAATCTATGACAAATTAAAATATTTAAATGAAAGTTTAGGAAAAACAATTATCACGATTGAACACCATACCGAATTCATTGCCAACTACTGCAAACAAGTCGCGCTCATTGAAGATGGGCAAGTCAAATGGCATGAAGATGTGAGAACGGGTTTATTAAAAATTACTGAACGACATGGGGCAAAAATTTATCCGCCACAAGTGACGCAAGCAGCGATGTTGCTTAATGATTACCGAACAAAAGACGAGCTACCAATTACGGTACAAGAAGCGGTCACTTACTTTAAAGACTATTATTTTTATCCTGATTCTAATCGCCACAAACCAAATCTAAGACCAACAAGTTCAGCAATTTTATCAGTCAACGATCTACGATATGAAGTGAAAACATTAAATAAGCAACGAAAAACCATTTTAGATATTCCCGAAATGACGCTCTATGAAGGCGATCGAGTTGCGATTGTTGGTAATAACGGAGCTGGAAAAACAACCTTAATGAAAAGCCTGGCAGGAATCATTCGCCCACAAGCTGGAGAAATCACAATTGGCGACATCAACGTATTAAAAACGTCTGTGGAAAAATTGTCGAGCCATATTTCTTATATCTATCAAAATCCCGAGGAAATGTTTATCCAGGATACGATCAAAAATGATATCACTTATTTTGGAAAAGTCCGTAACCTTGAACAAACGGAACTCTATGAACAGATTGCTGAATCGTTAAATATGCGACATTTATTCCCACTTGATGGTCGTTTATTAAGTGGTGGTCAACAACGGCGGTCTTCAGTCGCAATTGGCTTAGCAATGTTACCAACGATTATGATGCTTGATGAACCAACAGCAAGCCTTGATATCGGCCACCGAAAACAATTGGTCGATATTTTGCACTCGATTAGAGATAGGATCAAAACAGTGGTGATTGCAACACATGACATGCAACTTGTTGCTGAATGGGCAACCCGTGTGATCGTGATGGAGCACGGGAAAGTCATATTTGATGGGACACCAAAGCTATTGTTTGATCGGGTTGAAATTTGGAAACAAGCAGGACTTAAACTCCCACAAATCGCGGAACTAAGTCTTGCCTTAAATATTCAGTCAACACTCTCAGTCGATGAATTTGTCGCACGCGTGAAGGAGGTAAGTGTCAATGGATTTAACGGCTAAAATTAAAAACGTCCTTAATGTTGAAACAATCAAGCTTGAATTGATTAAAACTGCTTTCGGAAAACCAGATGTTTACTTGGCTAAAATCGATCCAAGGGTGCTAATTTTTTGGTACTTGGTTGTCAGTCTTTTACCTTGGTTCACGTTTAACAATACAATTTTAATTACGATTATCATTTATACTGCATTTTTAGCAGTTGTATCAAGAGTGAGTCCACTGATCCTGAGTTTACTGGGAATAGGGATTATTACGGAACTATTTACGATTTTGTTTTTTTCAGCCATCTTTGGTGGTGGCTCACTCCAAGCTGTTCTACCACTTCTGACCTTATCGATGAAAATTTTTATCATGTCGATTGCGAGTGTATCTGTTTTTGCTAGTATGAGTCCTGAGAAACTGAGTGATGGTTTACTAAGTATCGGATTACCAGCCCAATTTAGTTTTTCAATTTCTTATGCCTACCGGATGCTTCCGATCTTGATTGATGAATTTCACCAAATTTTTCAATCGTTTAGATTACGTGGGAAAACGCCAGAAAATCATGGTTTTTTAAAATGGCGAATGGTCTACTATTATATCAAAGTATTTGTTAAATCGTTCTATCCACTGATGTTAAACGTCGCTAAGCGAACAAGGTTGACTGTTGAAGCATTAGAAGTACGAGGCTTCTCGTATTCGCTGCATAACCCTGAAGCAAAGAAACAAAAATTAGCTTATTTAAAACTTAGAAAGAAAGACTATCTTTTTATCGTTTCACAATTGATGCTTATTTTGCTGATTTTATGGTTTGGAAGCCAATTTCCATCCTAATTAACTAACTTTTTATAGAGGAGAATGTATATGCAGATTGATTTTCATACCCACGCCAACTTATCGAAAAAAATAACGACTTCATTAGAAGGCTTTAAAGAAAAAATGCGAGCAGCTAAGGAAAGTGGACTTACTGCGCTGGCAATAACAGAGCACTTTAATTCAGCAAATATTGTTGAACTCTATCAAACGCTTGAAACTGAATTCTCATATCAAGCAGACTATTATCAGATTGAAGGACTCAAAGTATTTTGTGGCCTAGAAGTCGATGTGAAAGAAACAGGTCATTTCTTAGTGATTGGAACACGCGAAGATATTCTAACGATGGCTCAAATATTAGTTGCTTTTCAAGATGAGGAAAACTTTATCACGGTCAAAGAATTAATCGCTCTCCTTGAAGACTTTAATGTTTTAAAAATAGGTGCCCATCCATTACGTGAATCAACACCTTGGCTTCACCATGATCGAGCAGTACTTAAGCAGTTTGATGCTTATGACTTAAATGGGAAAGATCTCTATACTTATGGATCAGGAATTGAAGAGCGTGTAAGAAAATTTGCGAAAAAGTATAATGTTCCGGTTGTTGGTGGTAGTGACACGCATCACCATTTACAATATGGCTCAATTATCAACATCCTTCCCGAATGTGATACGATCAATCAGCTAAGGAAAGTTATTCGAGCAGGCAATTACGAAACAAAAATTTCCCCGTGTTTATCAGAAAAAGTTAAAGCAGCCAATGAAGTAAAAAAAATGATTAAAGAGAAAACACTAGTTTAGCAGATTCAACAACACACCAAATTAGATTATCAGTCTGATTGGGTGTGTTGTTTTATTATTTAATCCAATTGAAAGTTGTCATAAGAGGCAAAATGACTCTTACTTAATTGAAGGGTGATGTCAAGCTTAAAATGTCAAAAAAATAAAAAAACACTAAATGTAGACACAAATTGTCCATTGACCCACCATATATTGCGTGATATATTAAAAATAACAGATCACATCGCGCAAGATGTTGAACAACCAAGGAAAAAAACCAATAAAATCCCTAAGGAGGGCGTACCTTTTAGGGATTTTTATGGGATTTATAAAATAACTTATCGAATAAACCGAATTGGATTGAAAGGGGAAAATACATAATGATAGACACGAAATTAGTCGAAAGAGCATCTGTTAAACTAGCAATTGAAAAGAGGGATGGTCGATCACAAAAATATGACCCTTTAAAAATAAGAAATGCATTAATTCAGGCCGTGCAAAAGTCAAACTTACCTTATTTAAAAGAAACAATCGAACAGATAACATCTGAAGTTGATGACATTATCGAACAAAATAAGCCGGCTTCTATCGATACGTCTTTAATTGATGAATATGTTTTGCAACGCTTACATAGCCATCAAATGAATGACTTAGCCGAAAGCTATGTTCAACGTCGAATCGAAAAAGAAAATATACGAAAAAACAGTCGCGATATTAATCAAAAAATTGACCAATTGTTAGATAAGGATCCAACAGTAGTGAACGAAAATGCTAACAAAGATAGTAATGTTTTTAATACCCAGCGTGATCTAACGGCCGGAAGTGTTGGAAAAACGATCGGCCTGAGAATGCTGCCTCCACATGTCGCTAATGCACATGAAAAAGGAGAAATTCACTATCATGACTTAGATTACACACCTTATGCGCCAATGACAAACTGTTGTTTGATTGATTTTAAAACAATGTTTGAAGAGGGGTTTGAGATCGGTAATGCTGAAGTGGAATCACCAAGATCGATTCAGACGGCAGCAGCACAAACAGCACAAATTATTGCCAACGTGGCGTCAAGTCAATACGGAGGTTGTAGCTTTGATCGAGTCGATGAAGTTTTAGCACCATATGCGCAATTAAACTATGAGAAAAATCTTCAAACAGCTCAAGAATGGATTGATGGTGCTGATCGTCAAAGGCAATTTGCGGTCGAAAAAACGAAAAAAGATATTTATGATGCGATGCAAAGCTTAGAATATGAAATCAATACACTTTATACCTCACAGGGCCAAACACCATTCACGACACTTGGTTTTGGTTTAGGGACAAGCTGGTTAGAGCGTGAAATTCAATCATCGATTCTTAAAATCCGCATTAAAGGATTAGGTAAAGAAAAACGAACGGCAATTTTTCCAAAACTCGTCTTCACATTGAAGCGAGGCGTTAACCTTGAAGCGAAAGACCCGAATTACGACATTAAACAATTGGCTCTAGAGTGTTCAACGAAGCGGATGTATCCAGACGTATTGAGCTATGACAAGCTTGTTGAACTGACAGGTAGTTTTAAGGTGCCGATGGGTTGTCGCTCATTCTTACAATCGTGGCAGGATGAAGATGGCAATGAAGTGACGTCAGGTCGAATGAACTTGGGTGTTGTGACATTAAATTTACCGAGAATCGCGATTGAAGCAGACGGGGATTTTGATAAATTTTATGGCTTACTAGATGAGCGACTCGCGGTGATGAAAGATGCGCTAATCTTTAAAGCCAAGCGAACGATGGAAGCAAGGCCAGAAAATGCGCCAATATTATATTTACACGGCGCTTTCGGACAAAAACTGAAAACAACAGATGAAGTAGCGAAACTTTTCTTAAATAAACGAGCAACGGCTTCCTTAGGTTATATCGGGCTCTACGAAGTGGCGGCTGCATTTTACGGCAAAGCATGGGAGGACAACCCTGAAGCGAAAAACTTCACGCTAGATGTCAGCAGGATTCTGAAGGCAAAGGCAGATAAGTGGGGCGATGAGACGAACATTCACTTTAGTGTCTATTCAACACCGAGCGAAAGCTTAACGGACCGTTTTTGCCGATTGGATCATGAAAAATTTGGTGCAATTGAAGAGATTACCGATAAAGGCTATTACACGAATAGTTTTCACTATGACGTTCGCAAAGCACCAACGCCATTTGAAAAAATTGACTTTGAAAAAGTTTATGCACCGTATACAAGTGGTGGATTTATCCACTATTGTGAATACCCGAAATTACAAACGAATCCGAAAGCATTGGAAGCTGTTTGGGACTATGCTTATGATCGTGTCGGTTATTTAGGCACGAACACACCGATTGACCATTGCTATGAATGTAATTTTGATGGCGACTTTAATCCAACTGAACATGGATTCGAATGTCCAAACTGTGGTAATACCAACCCCGAGACTTGTGATGTTGTCAAAAGAACGTGTGGCTACTTAGGCAATCCACAGAAACGTCCAATGGTTGAAGGCCGTCATGAGGAAATTTCCTCCCGCAAAAAGCATATGAAGGGATTTGATGCTAATTAAATCGATTCCGATGACATGGACTGCCGAGGCATTTAGTCTTGGCTATGTCGCAGATTATAAGCCGTACAATTTCGTCGATGGAGAAGGTGTTCGCTGCAGTCTATACGTTAGTGGTTGTCCGTTCGCGTGTCGCGGGTGCTATAACGTAGCAGCTCAAGATTTTGCTTACGGCAGTCCATATACGAAAGAACTAGAAGACCAAATTATCGAAGACTTAAAAGCCGATTACTGTCAGGGACTCACCCTGCTTGGTGGCGAACCATTCCTCAATACCCAAGTGACGCTGTCATTGTGTAAAAGAGTCAGAGCAGAATTTGGTTCGACAAAGGATATTTGGTCATGGAGTGGCTATACATTTGACGAGATAATCAACGGCAGTGATGATAAAATTGAACTTTTAAAATTAATCGATGTACTCGTTGATGGGAAATTTATTGAGGAAAAAAAGGATTTGAACTTAGCTTTTAGAGGGAGTTCGAATCAGAAAATTATTGATGTTCAACGTTCACTGCACTCAGGTAGCACAGTGCTTTGGCGTGATGGAGATTACTAAAAGATCAAGGTCGAGTCATTCACATTTTAGCTGAATGACTCGACCTTATTGATTAAGTGCTCTAACTCCATCTAACGATTAATCAACGATTTTATAACCCACTTCTTCCATCATCTCAACAGTCAGTTTTAAGCTAACGCCTTTGCTCGCGTCTCCATCAACGAATGACCCAGCTAATTCTGACATTTCATCAATATCAACAGCGTCATAATTGACTGTTACTGATTCAACTAAACGATCATCTAAGTAATCGAGCTGATGCTTCACACCTTCCGTAGAGTCATAGCCAACCAAAAATTCCGCCATCATTTCCTCTGCTTCTTCTGCAGTACTTACACCTAAAGCTTCATAAGTTGTTTCAGTTTTTGACGTTTGTTCGATGACCTTATCTCCTTCTGCGATCAACACAATTTCATTAGTAAAGCCATCTTCATCATAAACTAGTTTAGTCGTACTTTCTTCAGCAGACTGGCAAGCGACTAATGAAAAGAAAATTAATCCTAATAAAGCAAACTTAAACCATTTTTTCATCAAACGATTTCCTCTCCCTTTAATTTTTAGAAAGGCAATTTGAAGACACATCAACCATATTATAGAAGTGTGAATTTTCTAACAATAGGTAAAAAGACTCATATTTTACCTAATAAGAACCTGAATCAAACTCAATAATTAGCAAAGAGAAAGCACCTATCTATTATGACAGGTGCTTTCACCATTAATGAACAAATTCTACTGAGTAATTAATCGCATCAAAAACATCGATTAACTTGTCAAATTCCTCGATACTACCGCCATAAGATAATACGTATGCACGCTTGTTGGCGACATAGACTCTTTGAATTAGCGGATAACCTTCAGTTGTTCCGGTCAACTCAGCCCAGACCCGGCCATTAACATTCACTTTCTCAACGTTATCATACTCAATCGTTGCATCTGAATTTTGCTACAGTAAGTCAAGGTAATCATCCAAATCTAATTTTAACTCAGTTGGTAGTTCCTCGATCACCTCAAGCCCTTCAATGTCTTCGGCTTGATCTACTGGTTCGGTCTCACCCGTCGAGCACCCAGTCACTACGAGTAAAAAGCCGATCGTAATTAGCATGAAAAATTTATTTTTAATCAAATGATTGCCCTCCATTAAAAAATTAATCTACCCTTTTTCTAGAGTATGACCATTATTACTATGGTGTTGCTTTGCAGTTCACTCAAATATTTGCGGCCTCGATCGGGTTGATTGCAACATTTCTGCCAACTGCAGTAGTTGAGAATATCTCCTATTACCCAGTTTTCGGAGCAGGTGCGATGTATTTAAGCTCGATTACCGGTAACATTTTAAACATGAAATTGCCTGCGGTCGTCTCAGGACAAAAAATTGCAGAAGTTGAACCAGGAACGGAAAGAGGTGACGTGATTGCGATCATTAGTGTCGGTGTTTCATCACTGGTCACAATAACGATCTTAATCTTAGGAAATTTTGTTGTTGGTGAAGCTCTCGCGCCAATCTTAAGTCATCCTGTATTAAAACCTGGTTTTGATAACATTACCCCAGCCTTACTCGGTGCGATCACGATTCCGCAACTGATTAAAGTGAAGAAGCTAGCGATCACACCAATTATTTTAGCGGTTGGTGCATTTTTACTAATTGGTCCAGATAATTTTGGCTCTGTTCAAAGCTATGTTTTAATTTCCGTGATGGTGGTGTCAGTAGGGGTTGCTTACTTGCTCTATAAGCGTAGCAGCTTGAATCGTAAATTTAGATCAATGTGAAGAGTTTAAAAGTTAATCAACTACGCAATCTAACTTAATAAGATGATTATTAAAAAATAAAAGTAGACTCACATTCAATTTGGGATGTGAGTCTTTTTTGGTGGAGAAGATATTTTACTGTAATTATACAGAGAAATAAGTGTGTTGTTAAAAAAACATTATAATTTTATGGAAGTATGGTTATTTTTGATCGAGATGGAATTGAATGATTAATTGAAGTTATCTGGTTTTATGTTGTTCTTGAAAATATTACTGTATTTATACAGTAAACAGAGTGAATAATTAAAAGTCACACTATAATTTAACTCTATGAACAAAATTAGGGGAATTGGAGTTGAGATTAATTCTGATTTTTCTGAAAAAACTATTGACTTAACTTTATTTGGTGGTAATTTAAAGTTGAGTGGTTAAATATATCTATTCATATCATGTTAATTACTTAATTAAATAATATTACCTATTGTCAATGATTCATCTTATTATTCAAAGTTATCTAGTTTAAAAGACAGGAGGTTATCCATTGCGATTTAAAAAATGGCCGTGCACGATGCAACATGATGCTTCAGATTGTGCGGCAGCTGTAGTATCGACCGTTATGCTACGGTACAAAAAAGAATCAACAATTATGAAGATCCGTGAAATTATTGGTACTGATGCGTATGGAACAACGGTGAAAGGGATTATGGATGGTTTAGAAAAACTAAATTTTAATGCAAAAGCCATTCGAACGACAGTCGAGCAAATTACTCCTGATTTAACTTACCCAGCGATTGCTCAAATCCAAACAGAAGAAGGACTCAATCATTTTGTTGTGATACATAAGGTGACCAAAAAAGATCAAATGATTATTGCTGATCCAGCTAAAGGGATTGAAAGAAAAGATAAAGCTGAATTTGCCGAGCAATTTTCTGGTGTAATGATCTTTATGGTACCAACGACTGAATTTGAAATGATGAAGATGAAAGATAAAGGCATGTTTGAACTATTCGTTCAACTGATCTTGCCACAGAAAAAGCTCATGGGTGTGATTATTCTTGCATCTGTGTTACTAACCGCATTGGGGATTTTTTCAAGCTTTTTCTCGAAAATCATTATGGATGAGATTATTCCTTATCAACTAAAAAGAAGTCTCTATGTTTTTCTAATTGTGTTTGCTTTAGTGAGTTTAGTACAAAATCTAGTTTCATATTTTCGACAGCATATTCTACTATTCTTATCGAGAAAAATTGATATACCAGTGATGATGGGTTATTACAATCATATTATTCATCTACCATATAGTTTTTTTGGCTCACGTAAGATCGGGGATATTATTACTCGTTTTCAAGATGCGATGACAATCAAAGACATATTTACGTCAGTATCTTTATCGCTAGGTTTAGATATTACGTTAGCTCTATTTAGTAGTATTTTACTCTGGCGTCTAAATACGAACCTATTTATTATTCTACTCATTATGGTCGTAATTAATATTGCTCTTATATATATTTTCAAAAAGCCCTATCGAAAAATCAATTACGAACAGATGGAAGCAGGAGCCATGCTTAATGCTCAACTGATCGAATCAATGCAGAACATTGATACGGTCAAAGCCCATGCGAATGAACCAGAACAAATGCACCGATTAGAAAATCGCTTTGTTCATGCGTTAAAAATTGGTTATAAAGAAGGTGTTTTACAAAATGTTCAAGGGTTCATCTCAACGTTTATAAATTCAATCGGTAATGTGTTTATCCTTGGTGTTGGTGCGCTCATGATTATCGATGGTGAAATCAGTATTGGTGATTTACTTGTTTTTCAAACGTTGAGTCAATTCTTTATTGAACCTGTTCAAAACTTAGTTGGTTTACAAATTACCTTCCAAGAAGCACAAGTCGCGATGAATCGTTTGAGTGAGCTGATGTCATTGGAACGAGAAGATTCTGAGTCCGAACAACGGATTCAAGACGTTGATTTAAAAACAGATTTAACCTTTGAGAATGTGACATTTGGTTATGGCTCAAGACCACCTGTGCTAAAAGACTTTGACCTACAGATTAATCAAGGTGAAAAGATTGCTCTAGTAGGAGAAAGTGGTGCGGGTAAAAGCACGATTGCGAAGCTACTCTTAAAATTTATTATCCCGCAGTCAGGACAAATTAAGTTTGGTGATCACCAACTTTCAGACTTAGACCACCAACACTTGAGACAAAAGGTCGCTTATATCCCGCAAAAGATTGACCTATTTACAGGTACGATCATTGATAATTTAAAAATTGCCAATCCAGATGCCAAATACGAAGAGATTATTGCAGCCTGCCAACTAGCCGGCGCAGATACATTTATCGAGCGTCTCCAAAATCGTTACCATGCAATTATTGAGGAAGGTGGCAGTAACTTATCTGGCGGAGAGAGGCAGCGAATTGCGATTGCCCGTGCCCTATTAGCCAAAAGTGATTTATATATATTTGATGAAGCAACATCACATTTAGATTCCTTTAGTGAACAAAAAATCCAAGAAATTATTTTTAAACGGATTCAAGGTAAGACGACCATTATTATCGCCCATCGTTTGTCAACAATATTAAATTGTGATCGGATCTTCTTTATTGAAGACGGTCAGATCATTGAAACAGGTAATCATGAAAGTTTAATGAAACAAAATGGTCGCTATGCTAAGTTAGTTAAAGCACAAGGTGGATTTAATTTAGTTGGGAGTTCAAATTTAAATTCTCAGCAAAGCAATGATGATGAGGAGGTTTCTTATGACTAAACTTGAAGTGAAACAGAATAAAAAATTAGTCTTAAAACAGGTGTTAATAAAACAACACAAAAATATTGAGTTAGATAAATTTGAGGAGAAATTAAATCATTTCACAAATCAGCTACAATTATTCAAAGTCCAAACATTTGGTCCATTAGTGACGCGCAATGCAGGAACGACGATTCATGATGATGGAAGTTTGACGACTGATTACGAATTATTTATTCAAGCGCATGATTACAAACAATACAAACATTCTTTTCAAATTAAAGAACGTCTTGAATTTCCAAATTGCATTTATGTGAAATTTAAAGGCAAGCCAGAGGATCTCCAATATGCTCATTCAAAACTTGATTTGTATCTTTATGAAGAAGGCTTAACATCGCATGGTGATGTAATCACTGTTTTGGTAAATGAATACCCAGAATTGATTGAAGTTGACCTGTTTAGGCCGGTGTCAAGTCTATGAAACTCTATACTCGCAATGAATTAAAAGATGCACGTGTCTTTTTTGACAAACGGCCTCCCGGGTACATGACAGTCTTTATTATCTTTCTAGTTCTGTTCTTGATTTTTTCAGTTGTTGGGGCACAATTTGTCAAACGCCCCTATGTGGTAAAGGCACAGGGGACAGTCAGTGTTGATGGGACAAGTTATTTATCAACAAAAACACAAGGTGTGATTACGAATATTCATGCCGAAGCTGGGCAATTTGTAGAAGCCGGTCAAGTGATTCTTGAGCTATCATCTGGAAATGAAGGGTTACAAGCATCAGTCGTAGGTGCTCAAATTGCAGAACTAGAAGATACCTTATTGATTATGGATAAGTATGAACAAGCAATCGATCAGAAAGAAAATCTATTGAGCCAAACTGAAAAGGAATTGGAATACTATGGTAAGGTTGCTTATTACTTAGATACGCTTAACCAAGAGACTTATGATGCGAATAAAACAAACCGAGAGATTAGTGAGAAAAAGACAGAAATTGGTCAACTAAAGTCAGAGATTAGTCAATTAGAAGCGGAACTGACTCAGATTGAGACACAAATTGATGAAGATGAGAAGTTGACTAAAAAATCTAATGAGGATTTAAAGAAAAAAGAAGCTAGACAGCAAGATTTGCTCACTGAAGTAACTGATCTTGAGGAAAAATTAGAACAAACTGATCCTGATGAAACAATCATACAGAAACTGACTGTAAAGCAGTCAGAGCTTGATCAACTAACACAAGAAATTGATCAACATTACGAAAATATGGATACAGATTCTAGTCAAAGTAAACTCATGGAAAAGCAAGGAGAAATCCAAGCTGATTTAGAATCAAAAAAGGCAGAAGTTAAAGGACTTGAAGAAGAAATTAAACAACTGAACGAACAAGCTGATACACCTTATTCACAAGCTGAACAAACAAGACTTCAATTACTTAGTGAACTTGGTGAAAAAAGAACACAAATTCAAAGTCAGTTAACTGAACTAAGAGCGAATGAAGGTGTTGCAACTGAACAGGATACAATCCATGTCGTAACAGCAACAAAATCTGGGATCCTTCACTATTTACAACCACTTTCAATTGGTATGTCTCTTCAGCAAAATCAAATTGTTGGTGAGATTGCGACTGATGAAGAAGGCTTTTACGTTGATAGTTATATCCAAGCTCAAGATCGAAGTAAAGTAGAAGTCGGACAAACTGTTAATGTAGCTGTTATCGGTGTGAATAATTACCGTTTTGGCACGATCACAGGAACAGTTGAATTTATCGAACCTGGAACGATTCAAAATGAAACAGCAGAAGGTGTGATTAGCTTTTATCGAGCAAGGGTTAGTTTAGACGAAGACTTTTTAGCTAGTAAATCAGGAGAAGTTGTTGAAATCATTCGTTCAATGCCGATTGAAGCTAGAATTGTTTACCAAGAGGAATCCTATTTAGAGTGGTTACTAGATTTATTGAATTTAAGATCAAATTGATATTTTAGCCATTAGGCTTTAATATAAAAAATTAAAGAGGAGTGTTAGGAATGGAAATGGTATTACCAGCAAGTTATGCAGTAATTGAGCAAGAGGAAATGTTGTATTTAGACGGGGGATTCTATATGAACAAAGGAACAGTAAGGAGTATTGTTCATGCACTAGGTTTTAGTGCAGCACTCAATGTTGCAACAATAACTGCAGCTATAAAAATAAATTCCGTATGGATGGGAGTAAAATTTGGGGCAATAGGTGGTGTAGTTGGCTCATTAGCAGGTGCAGCCCTTGGTACTTGGGTTAATAGTCAGGCTTTTGTTATTGCTGATAACTTAGTAACTGCTTATGTTCATGGTAAAGGTGTAAAGTGGGGTCTAGGTGTTAGTTGGGCTATAATACCTGGTTTAACTGGTACTGTTAAGTAATAGAATTATAAGTATAGATAATGGGGATATAAATATACTAATAGAATTGTATATTTGTATCCCCTACACTAAAAAATTTGCGAGGTATATAAAAAGATGTTAAAACAAAGATCAAAATTACTATTTATCAGTATGGTTTGGACACTCGTGTATGGTTTATTGTTAAGACCCTCGCCCGAAGAGATAGAAGGTATGCAAGCTATTATTGTTGTACTTATTGTCTGGCCTGGGTTTTTAATTTTCCAAATACCCCTTTATGGGATTTTTAAAAAATATCAGAATCGAAAAATTTATAATTTATTGTTTTTTTTAAAGTTAGCCTTATTTTTAATTCAACCGGTGATTATAGACTTTCAATTATACAATATACTTTTTTTAACATCAATTTTGGGTATTTTACTTATTGATTTTCATGTGATGACTCTAGAAAACAAAGTAAACTTGAAAGAAGTGGATGTTTCAGATCAAGAAAAACAAAAGATATTTGATCAGTATAAGACGAGTTGGTTTCTTATGGGGTCAGTGGTGCTACTGTTTAGTCTATACTTTCAGCTTGGAGAAGGGAACTACACGATTATTGTTTATCATAGTTTATTCTATGTGTTTTTCGTTCTAAGAAAACAAGAACCAAAAATAAAGTATATCTCTATACAATTGCTAGGCTTGTTGGTTGTTTATCTTTTAGCGATACTTAGTGCTCCGGAGTTGCTAAAGGGTATCCTGCTAATTGCTGTTTTAATACTTATATACCTAGTAACCAAACTAGTTTATGAGCATTCTAGTAGATGATTTTTGGAAATTGGGGAGGCACTTTGCTCAAATACCACAAAACTCTTATGTTATCAAACAAAAATAAATACGCAGCTTTAATCATAATGCTAGTCGTTTCCACTTTTATTACCATTTCAGCTACTCAATCATTCATTGCGGAGGACACTAGTTTACCGACATTGTTTATCATTAGTGTTTTACAAGTTTTATTCTTTATCCAATATCTTCTTATCCGTCTATTGTATCGTGGGGAGTTACTTGTTTTGAATCAAGACTCTATTCATTTGTTTGTCATAGGAAAACGTGCAAAGAGAAAAGTGCTCTTGAATAAAAAGGAACTGGCGAAACAGTATGGCATTAAGTGTTATACAACATTTATTGAAATAATTATTTATTAGGGGAGAGATGAATATGAGGAAAAACAACCAAAATATCATATCAAATATAAAAAATAGGCCATTGTGGTTAAAAGTTCTTGGAATTATCTCTATTCCCGTGTTTGTGTTATCGGTGATTGTAATTCTTTTTGCTTTGTTAGTGAATTGAGAAATAATGAAAACTATTTTTAAAATTTCAGTAGATGAATTTTGAAAGATATAATTAAATGAAGATATGAGGGGTTAACTAATGTTTAAAAAATATTTTCTATTACATTATCAAAGCTTGATCGTTCAAGTAATGATAACGAGTATTTTGATCTTTGTACTTGCATTTCTTTTTAGTAAGTTTTCGAGTTTATCATTTAAGGAAATTGCTCTTTCAATTGGAGTTGGCTCTATCATTGTGTTTCCTATTTCATTAATTAGAGACTATGTAAAATGGTCACGCCAGATTGATTAAAATTTTAAAATTAGTTGATACACATGTGTCTTGTACACAAACGGTGAATAGCCGGATTATTTATCCTTAGTGTTTCTTTTGAGATTCAAATATTGAGTATTTGAGTTTACTTTTAATTTTTATTGTCGGAGGTGTACTTATGCTCAAATTACATAAAATCTTGATGCTTTCAAACAAAAATAAATACGCAGCTTTAATCATAATTATAATCTTTTCCTCTTTCATTACTGTGTCAGCTACTCAATCATTCATCGCAGAGGATACTGGGTTACCGACATTGTTTATCATTGGTGTTTTTCAAGTTTTATTTTTAGTACAGTACCTTTTTATCCATTTACTGTATCACAGAGGGTTGCTTGTCTTGAATCAATACTCGCTTCAAAACCTGAGAACAGAAAAAAATTAGGTTCGATTGGGGAAGAGAGTTTGATAGAGGTCGGTAGCGAAGTCATTTTGTTAGATAATCAATTGGCCATACCAGTGGCACCTTAATGAAGTAAATTTTGTCAATTATATATTAACAATTAATGATGTCACTCTAAAACAACCTTACCAACCAAGATATGAGAGGATCTCCACTATGCCCATTCAAAACTTGATTTATATCTTTATGAAGAAGGCTTAACATCGAATGGTGACGTGATTACTGTTTTGGTAAATGAATACCCAGAACAAATTGAAGTTGACCTATTTAGGCCGGTGGTAAGTCTATGAAACTTTATACTCGCAATGAATTAAAAGATGCACGTGTCTTTTTTGACAAACGACCTCCCGGGTACATGACAGTCTTTATTATCTTTCTAGTTCTTTGCTTAATTTTTTCAGTTGTTGGGGCACAATTTGTCAAACGTCCTTATGTGGTGAAAGCTCAAGGAACAGTCAGTGTTGATGGAATAAGCTATTTATCAACGAAAACACAAGGTGTGATCACGAATATTCATGTTGAAGCTGGACAATTTGTTGAAGCGGGTCAAGTGATTCTTGAGCTATCATCTGGAAATGAAGGGTTGCAAGCATCAGTGGCAGGTGCGCAAATTGCTGAACTAGAAGATACGTTGTTGATTATGGATAAGTATGAACAAGCAATTGAGCAGAAAGAAAATCTATTGAGCCAAACTGAAAAGGAGTTAGAATACTACGGCAAGGTTGCCTATTACTTAGATACGCTGAACCAAGAGAATTATGATGCGAATAAAACAAACCGAGAGATTAGTGAGAAAAAGACAGAATTTGATCAACTAAAGTCAGAGATTAGTCAATTAGAAAAGGAATTGAATCAGATTGAGACACAAATTGACGAAGATGAGAAGTTGACTAAAAAATCTAATGAGGATTTAAAGAAAAAAGAAGCTAGACAGCAAGATTTACTCGCTGAAGTATCTGATATTGAGGAACAATTAGGACAAGCTGATCCTGATGAAACAATCATACAGAAACTGACTGTAAAGCAGTCAGAGCTTGATCAACTAACAAAAGAAATTGATCAACATTACGAAAATATGGATACAGATTCTAGTCAAAGTAAACTCATGGAAAAGCAAGGAGAAATCCAAGCTGATTTAGAATCAAAAAAGGCAGAAGTTAAAGGACTTGAAGAAGAAATTAAACAACTGAACGAACAAGCTGAGACACCTTATTCACAAGCTAAGCAAACAAGACTTCAACTGCTTAGTGAACTTGGTGAAAAGAGAAATCAAATTCAAATCCAATTAACAGAACTAAGGGCCAATGAAGGTGTCGCAACTGAGCAGGATACAATCCATGTCGTAACAGCAACAAAATCTGGAATCCTTCACTATTTACAACCACTTTCGATTGGTATGTCTCTGCAGCAGAATCAAATTGTTGGTGAGATTGCGACTGATGAAGAGGGATTTTACGTTGATAGTTACATCCAAGCCCAAGATCGAAGTAAAGTTGAAGTTGGACAACCTGTCAATGTGGCTGTTGTGGGGGTGAATAATTATCGTTTCGGTACACTCTCAGGAACAGTTGAGTTTATCGAACCTGGAACGATTCAAAATGAAACAGCAGAAGGTGTGATTAGCTTTTATCGAGCAAGGGTTAGTTTAGAAGAAGGCTTTTTGGCTAGTAAATCAGGAGAAGTTGTTGAAATCATACGTTCAATGCCGATTGAAGCTAGAATTATTTATCAAGAAGAATCCTATTTAGAGTGGTTACTAGATCTATTGAATTTAAGATCAAATTGAGATTGATATTACAGCCATTTGGCTTTAATATAAAAAATAATGGTAGTGTAAAAAGTTCTATGAAAAGATACTGAATTGGAGGATGAATTCAAAATACAATATGTTTTTTGATC
>NZ_BAABDL010000097.1:0-7064 GCF_039539605.1 Amphibacillus indicireducens
ATTAAAATTGATTATTCCCACTCTAAGACAGACTATTTTAGAAGAATAGTATTTGTTCAGTAGACACTAAATAACCCTTAATTTATAAGAAAAGACGATTTTTTGAATAGTCCCTTTAATTTTTATAGGAATATTTGGTAAACTGGAATATTGGTAATCGTTAGAGATCGTTCATCGATCCAGACTACTAGCTAACGAATAGCCTCTAATCGTTCCCAGTCATGTTTGAAAATCCGCTATCCGGTAACGAATAGCCTCTAATCGTTCCCAGTCATGTTTAAAAATCTACTATCCGGTAACGAATAGCCTCTAATCGTTCCCAGTCATGTTTGAAAATCCGCTATCAAGTAACGAATAGCCCATACTCATCCCCTTTATTATGTCATTAAAGAGGATGCGATTAATGTGGGTAAAAAAATAGGATGCTGAGATCAGCATCCTATTTTTAAAAGTATCATTTACGTGTTTCTATCAAAGCTCAAATAACGCGAGCCTTGAAAAGTAAGCTTGCCCGTGTCATTTTCGACAAGTTGCCCATACTCTGTTCCAGTCACGACAAATTCTAGGCGATCTTTGCTTTGCACTTCAAAAGTCGCATAGTATGTCGTGTGTGATGGACTATGGACATGGTTCTCACCAGTATGATGGCGACCGACATCTGTTCGTTTAGTTACTAGTTTCGCCTCGACATCTAGGACTGGAGAAGCATCATCTCTATTTCGTTGCTTAAAATTCTGAACAATACCTACAACAAAAACGCTCAATATAATTAAGAAAACAATAACGAAAAGTACATTAAATAAGTCAAACATTGGATCACCAAAATCATTATAAGGTGAGAAATCCATTTGAATCACTCCATTTCATTAACTAGATTCAAAAAAATTGTACATCTAGCACAATTATACACCTAGATAATCGACTTGAACAATCCCCTTGTCATGAAAAAACTCGAACGGATTGTTAGTTTCCGTTCGAGTTGTCTATCAAAAATTGATCGTTCTTATTCGGCAAATAAATCAGTTATTTCACCAGTCTCAGGATCAACTAAATACCAACCATATGTGGCCGTATGTGTTTCACCATCACCATGATCAACGACTTCAAATACTTGAATTCGGTAATTCCCTTGATCATCAGTCCCATCAACTGAATAATTGAGACCAATATCAGAGCCTGTCCCTTGGATAAACTCTTGCACGAGCAAAATAGCATCATCTGGACTGAAGCCAGTAGATCCACCGTTAGCCTCTGTTTCATCATCTTCAGATGCTTCAGGTTCTGTAGGTTCTTCTTCATCTACAGATCCATCATCAGAGCTTTCATCAGTTTCAGATAAATCCTCAACATCATCTTGCTCTGTTTCATCTACATCTTCTGTCCCATCAACTTGTTCGACATCGTTATCTTGCTCTGTTTGGTCATCTCCTGGGTTGTCATTTGATTGACAGCCAATTAAAAAGAAACTGGCAAATATTATGACGAGAAATTTTTTCATTGTTGTTATCCCACCTCTTTTTATGTCTATTTAAAATCATTGATAAGCTTATTTTAAGTTTTTTTAAGTGAATAATCAATCAGAAAGTGGTTTTAGGGAATGACTTCTCTTGATTCACACCTGTTTCTAACCATATAATAAAAGTAATTATTATTTTTGCTGTGAAATCGTTTATACTAATTGTGAAGCGGTTTTTTAAAAACTAGTCGTTTCACTTAAATAATGAAAGGGTGACCGACGCATGAGAATGGTCGATCTGATTGCTAAAAAGCGTGATGGTCTTATTTTAACTAAAGATGAAATTGATTTTATGATCGATCAATATACGAATGATCATATTCCAGATTATCAAATGGCATCGATGATGATGGCGATTTATTTTCAAGGGATGACAACAGAAGAAAGAATTTATCTAACAGAGGCAATGGTCGCCTCAGGTGATCAAATTGATCTTTCAGCCATCGAAGGGATTAAAGTGGATAAGCATTCAACTGGAGGTGTTGGTGATAGTACGACATTAATTATCGCCCCTTTAGTCGCTGCTGTTGGTGTACCAGTTGCTAAAATGTCAGGGCGCGGGTTAGGCCATACTGGTGGTACGTTGGACAAACTTGAAGCGATTCCTGGCTTTAACGTTGAATTAGCGAGCTCAGATTTTATCAAACTTGTTAATAAAAATAAAGTGGCCGTGATTGGCCAGAGTGGCAATTTGACACCAGCTGACCAAAAACTTTATGCACTAAGGGATGTGACTGCAACAGTGAATGCGATCCCATTGATCGCAAGCTCAATTATGAGTAAAAAAATTGCCTCTGGTGCTGATGCAATTGTGCTTGATGTTAAAACAGGTTCAGGAGCTTTCATGAAAGAGCTTGATGATGCCAAGGCACTAGCTGAGGCGATGGTCGAGATTGGTAATGGTGCTGGCAGGGAGACGATGGCGATTATCTCGGATATGAGTCAGCCACTAGGTTTTGCTGTTGGGAATGCATTAGAGGTTAAAGAAGCAATTGCGACATTGAAAGGTGAAGGGCCAGCAGATTTAACAGAATTAAGTTTGACCTTAGCTAGTCAGATGGTTTTTTTAGCAAAAAAAGCAGGTTCAATCGAACAAGCACGTGAAAAGTTGCTAGTTGCGATTAAAAATGGTGACGCAATTGCTAAATTAAAACAATTTATTGAAGCACAAGGTGGCGATCCGACAGTTGTCGATCAACCGGATCGATTACCACAAGCGAACGTTCAAGTAGCAGTTAAAGCGAGTCAAACCGGTTATGTGTCAGAGATTATTGCTGATCAGATCGGAATTGCGGCAAGTATGCTTGGAGCAGGTCGAGCGACAAAGGATGCTGAAATCGATCTAGCGGTAGGAATTGTGCTAGCGAAAAAGGTTGGTGACTTTGTTGAACATGGTGATACATTAGCGGTCATTCATAGTAATGATCAACAAAACGGCACCATTTCTGAAAAAATCCAAGCAGCATTTCAAATTCAAATTGAAGAAGTGAAGCAAAAACCTTTAATCTATCAAATGATTTAAAATAGATTTAATAACGACAGAGCTTGTAGGAGGCACAAAAATGAAGACGCGGTTTAACCGGATATTTTTACTTATATTAGATTCAGTTGGGATTGGTGAAGCACCAGATGCAGCAGATTTCGATGATGTTGGGGCAGATACACTTGGGCATATTGCCAACTATGTTGGTGGCTTGAAGATGCCAACAATGGCTGGTTTAGGCTTGGGTAACATTCGCCAGATTAAAGGAATTGAAAAAGCTGAGCAGCCTTTAGCGCATTATACAAAAATGGAAGAAGCCTCTGTTGGGAAAGACACAATGACAGGTCATTGGGAGCTGATGGGCCTTCAGATTGATCAACCATTTCAAACATTCCCTGATGGTTTTCCCAAAGAACTATTAGCGGAATTAACGGAAAAAACAGGTCGCGGAATTCTTGGTAATAAACCAGCTTCAGGTACGGAAATTATTGTTGAGCTTGGTGAAAAACACATCGAGACGGGCGACTTAATTGTTTATACATCGGCAGATTCTGTTTTACAAATTGCCGCACATGAGGAGGTCGTGCCACTCGAAGAATTATATCAAATTTGTGAGATCGCACGCGAATTAACGAAAAATGAAAAATATATGGTTGGGCGAGTGATTGCACGTCCGTTTGTTGGTGAAGTAGGCGCCTTTGAGCGAACATCGAACCGCCATGACTATGCTTTAAAGCCATTCGGTCGGACTGTGATGAATGAATTGAAAGATGCAAACTTGGATGTCGTTGCTTTAGGGAAAATTACTGATATTTTTGACGGGGAAGGTGTGACTGAATCGATTCGAACACTTGATAATGATGACGGGATGGACAAGTTGATTGAGTCGATGGGTCAAGATTTCCACGGGCTAAATTTTTTAAACCTTGTCGATTTTGATGCTAAATATGGTCATCGCCGTGATCCTAAAGGCTACGCAAAAGCACTGGAAACTTTTGACCAGCAACTCCCAGCAGTTTTGGATAAATTACGTGAAGATGATTTACTAATCATTACTGCAGATCACGGCAACGATCCCACACATCATGGGACAGATCATACGCGTGAGTATGTGCCACTGATTGTTTACCATACTGGAATCAAGTCGGGTCAAGAGCTACCAATCCGAAAAACATTTGCTGACGTTGGCGCAACAATTGCTGATAATTTCAATGTCAAGCGACCAGAACATGGGGAGAGTTTTTTAAAGGAAATCAATTAGGAGAGGACGTGTACTGATGGATCATAATCAACTCAATCAGGCGAAAGAATTTTTACAAGATCAACTAAAGATCAAGCCGACAGTAGGTTTAATTCTAGGCTCAGGGTTAGGCGTACTTGCTGATCAAATTAGCCAACCGGTTCGGATTCCGTATCAAGATATACCTGGATTTCCGAGATCAACTGTTGCGGGACATGCAGGACAACTTGTTGCGGGTGAATTAAATGGTGTGGCTGTTGTCGCGATGCAAGGACGCTTTCACTATTATGAAGGTTATGGGTTAGATTCAGTCACATTTCCAGTTCGAGTGATGAAAGCAATTGGGATTGAAAAGTTATTTGTCACAAATGCAGCTGGTGGGGTGAATGAGGCATTTAAGCCGGGTGATCTCATGCTGATAACTGACCACATTAACAATACGGGACAAAACCCACTAATTGGGCCGAATGACGATCAGCAAGGTGTTCGTTTTCCAGATCTGTCGACAGCCTACACGCCTGATTTACAAAAACTCGCACAACAAGTTGCGACTGATTTATCGATCGACTTAAAAGAAGGCGTCTACGTCTGGAATACTGGACCAACGTATGAGACCCCTGCAGAAGTTAGGATGTTGCAAGCATTTGGTGGTGACGCTGTTGGTATGTCGACCGTCCCAGAGGTCATTGTTGCTAGGCATGTCGGTTTAGAGATTTTAGGACTTTCATGTATTTCAAACATGGCTGCAGGGATACTTGATGAAGTATTGAGTCATGAAGAAGTAATTGAGACGACGGAAAGTGTTCGTGAAACATTTATTGCACTAGTGAAAGAGATTTTAACAAGATTAAAGTAGCTAAGGAGGCTCACTGTAACATGCTTGAACAACTCATTATCGAAGCAAAGAAAGCACGAGAAATGGCCTATACTCCTTATTCAAATTTTAAAGTAGGGGCAGCTTTACAAACTAAAAGTGGAGCTATTTTTCATGGTTGCAATATTGAGAATGCCGCTTATTCGCTGTGTAACTGTGCTGAACGGACAGCCTTGTTTAGTGCCTATGCAGTTGGCGAGAGGGACTTCAATGCAATCGTTGTTGTTGCAGATTCACCACGACCTGTTCCGCCGTGTGGTGCCTGTCGTCAAGTGATGAGCGAGCTTTGCTCAGGGGATATGCCTGTAACCTTAACGAATCTCAATGGTGATTTAAATCAGACAACTGTGAGAGATTTATTACCAGGTGCTTTTCTAGCTGATGATCTTAAAAATGAATAGGGGAGAGGAATAAACATGAGTCAAGATTTAGCGAAATACATTGATCATACCATCTTAAAGGCAGATGCAACACGCAATGAAATGATCATTTTATGTCAAGAAGCAAGTGAACATAATTTTTTCTCCGTTTGTGTTAATCCTACGTGGGTTAAACTTGCAAGTGAACAATTACAAGAAGTTGATGTTGCTGTTTGTACGGTAATTGGCTTTCCATTAGGAGCATCAACGCCTGAAACAAAAGCTTTTGAAACAAAAAATGCGATTGATAATGGTGCAACTGAAGTAGATATGGTCATCAATATTGGCGCATTAAAAGACAAAAATGATGCGTTAGTTGAAGCGGATATTAAAGCGGTCGTCGATGCGGCGTCAGGTAAAGCACTTGTAAAAGTAATTATTGAAACAAGTTTACTAACGAATCAAGAGAAAGTGAGAGCTTGCCAGTTAGCTGTTGCAGCAGGTGCTGATTTTGTAAAAACGTCGACAGGCTTTTCAACGGGTGGAGCAACAGTCGATGATATTACTTTAATGAGAGAAGCGGTTGGATCTGACATCGGTGTCAAGGCATCTGGCGGGATCAGAGATAAAAAAACGGCTCTAGCAATGATAGAGGCAGGCGCAACACGAATCGGTGCTAGTGCAGGGATTTCAATTGTGAAAGAATGCTAATTTATTATCAGTCTTAAATTTAAAAACAGATAATCTCTAGTGATTTTTAAAAAAATTAGAGTTATCTGTTTTAAGTTTTTCTTGAATAAGCAGTGTATAATTAATCATAGATAATCAAAGATAAGAGGAGTAAGATCATTGAATAAAGTAAGTAAGCCAGTAATTACTGTTGAAAACATCCATTCAAATTTCAATCAAAGCTTTGATCAGCATCATCCTTATTTAGAAGGTATGATCATCGAAAAATGTCTGATTTCTGACCTTGATGTCCAAGGCGCGGAATTTATTAATGTTATTTTTAAAAATGTCACATTTAAAGATGTCAGTTTTGAAAAAATTTACTTGCGTGATGTGCAATTTGAATCTTGTGACTTATCACTTGCCAATTTGGATGAGGCAACGATGCAACGTGTTGAATTTAACAACTGTCAGTTAACCGGTCTTATGATGACAGATGCACGTTTGCAAAATGTTCAATTTAATCATTGCAATTTACGATTTGCCGGAATGGGTTATAGTTCGAAAAAGCATGTCGAATATAATGAATCTATTTTAACAGAAGTAGATTTCTATCATAGTAAATGGTTAAAAGTTTACTTTAACCAGTGCGAATTAACTGGAGCCAACTTATCAAATACAGCATTGAAAGGAATTGATTTAAGTCAATCAGAATTTGATCATTTAACTGTAAGAACAGAAGATTTGCAAGGTTGTCTTGTGAACTCATTTCAAGCTCAACAACTGTCAACATTGCTTGGTTTGATTATTAAGTAATCAATAACTGATCAACTCTTAGGGAGTCGTAGCTTCAGCTATGAAGAGTAAAAATTCTTCGTGATAAATATCGAAAAAACGACCCCTTAATATTACATTAATGTTAT
>NZ_BAABDL010000098.1:0-887 GCF_039539605.1 Amphibacillus indicireducens
ATTAAAATTGATTATTCCCACTCTAAGACAGACTATTTTAGAAGAATAGTATTTGTTCAGTAGACACTAAATATCAATTAATTAATTTGTACAAAAAAAACATTTTTTATTTACACAATAAGTATATAACGATTTTCCAAATTACAACAACGACAAATGTTGGCGGTTCACCGCCAGTAATTGTCGTTTATTTTATCCCGTAACTATATTAGAATTTTACTGCATGTGAAAATCAAGATTACGAACCTATTAATGAAATAATTATGGAGGTTTTTTATGTTATGTTTAAAAAATACCACTGCATCAAACAACAAGACATCACTGACTGTGGTGCAGCTTGTTTGGCTACAATATCCAAACAATATGGTTTAAAATTACCAATATCCAAAATACGTGAAGTTGCAGGAACCGATAAACAAGGGACAAATGCCTATGGTGTAATTAAGGCTGCTGAAAAATTAGGCTTCACTGCCAAAGGTGTTAAAGGTGATCAAGAAGCTTTTTTTGGAGAGTTTCCCTTACCTGCAATTGCTCACGTTGTCGTTGATGGGTCATTGTTACATTATGTTGTCATTCATCGGATTACAAAAGATGAGATATTAATTGCTGATCCAGCAAAAGGTTTAGTCAAACAAACACCGGAAGAATTCTTTCAAATGTGGACAGGCGTATTGATATTAATGGTTCCAACGCCACAATTCGAAAAAGGTGATGAAACGAAGGGGTTATTTCAACGTTTCTTTGGTCTATTAAAGCCACAGAAAAAGCTGATTACACATATTTTTTTTGCATCAATTCTATACACAATATTAGGCCTGGATTATTCACAGCCATATCAAAAACCTTAAAGAAACTGTATCAAATCAATTAAAAATAGCCAATCGATC
>NZ_BAABDL010000099.1:0-1224 GCF_039539605.1 Amphibacillus indicireducens
CGAGGACTTAACTAAAATAACTGTTTGATGATTCACCTTGTCAGTTGCACTTCTTATCTAGTTTTCAGGGTATTATCTTATTGATCTAAAATTAATGAGAAATAATTAAGATATATTTTCAAAAAAGACTTGCTTTTACTTGAGAAACTGAATATAATATATCTTGTCCTTGAAAATAATATGTCTGGTGACAATAGCGAAGAGGTCACACCTGTTTCCATACCGAACACAGAAGTTAAGCTCTTCAGCGCCGATGGTAGTTGGGTTTTCCCTGCGAGAGTAGGACGTCGCCACGCAAATGGAGGATTAGCTCAGCTGGGAGAGCACCTGCCTTACAAGCAGGGGGTCGCAGGTTCGAGCCCTGCATCCTCCACCATTTGCCGGCCTAGCTCAACTGGTAGAGCAACTGACTTGTAATCAGTAGGTTGGGGGTTCAAGTCCTCTGGCCGGCACCATTTTTCATGAAACAACTAATTTGATATTACTCATTTTAAATGAGCCATTAGCTCAGTCGGTAGAGCATCTGACTTTTAATCAGAGGGTCGGAGGTTCGAATCCTCCATGGCTCACCATATCACGCGGGTGTGGCGGAACTGGCAGACGCGCTAGACTTAGGATCTAGTGTCTTACGACGTGGGGGTTCAAGTCCCTTCACCCGCACCAAGAAAATTTAATAATTATGCGGAAGTAGTTCAGTGGTAGAACACCACCTTGCCAAGGTGGGGGTCGCGGGTTCAAATCCCGTCTTCCGCTCTAGGGATTTAATCATTTAGTTTGCCGAGTGATTATATGTTTATCCTTGCCGGGGTGGCGGAATTGGCAGACGCACAGGACTTAAAATCCTGCGGTGGGTTTCCACCGTGCCGGTTCAAGTCCGGCCCTCGGCACCATAATGCGCCCGTAGCTCAATTGGATAGAGTGCTTGACTACGGATCAAGAGGTTAGGGGTTCGACTCCTCTCGGGCGCGCCATTTTTCGGGAAGTAGCTCAGCTTGGTAGAGCACTTGGTTTGGGACCAAGGGGTCGCAGGTTCGAATCCTGTCTTCCCGACCATTTATTTTTAACTTATAGTGGGGCCTTAGCTCAGCTGGGAGAGCGCCTGCCTTGCACGCAGGAGGTCAGCGGTTCGATCCCGCTAGGCTCCACCATTTTTGATCTTTGAAAACTGAATCCAAACAACCAAAGAAGTTAAGAAAAGAAGTAAACAGAAGCTAGTGCTTCAAG
>NZ_BAABDL010000100.1:0-13370 GCF_039539605.1 Amphibacillus indicireducens
ATATGATAATTAGATTTTAACACAAAGTTATCCACAACTAACGAATTTTATAATTTCCTAAACAATAAAAAAAGAAGACACAGTGAAAACTGCATCTCCTTCAAATATTCTCAACACTAAAAAACATAGAACCTCTATTCAAATCTTTTAGGGATGATCGTTATTAATTTTTACTCAGTGTATCAACAGCAAGTAATGCATCGGCTACTTGTTTAGCGGTTAGATTTGGATCCATATTCAAGGAAGTTTCTCCTTCAGCTGTTGCTAGTTCACCAATTTTCAATAGGTCTTCATAAGGTACATCATCTAAATGCATCTCTTTTAATGTTGTTGGTAAAGAAAGCTTCTTAAAGAATTCTACATAACGCAAAATATCTTCGTCCGTTCTTCCTTCAAGAACTAGCTGAGTTAAGATTCCGTAAACAACTTTTTGTCCGTGACTCAAGTCATGGATTTTTCCTTCTAAGGCTGTGAATCCATTGTGCACCGCATGAGCTGCTGCAAGTCCACCATTTTCAAAACCTAATCCTGAAAGTAATGTGTTCACTTCAATTACAGCTTCAACTTGAGGAGTAACCAAACCTTTTTTAGCGGCTTCATACGCGGAAACACCTTGTTCAAATAATACTTTTTCTGCTTTCTCTGCAATCGCTTGAGCTGCTAAAGTGGCTTTACCGCCTGCCATTGTATCTGAGTTTCGTTTTTGTGACGCTCGACTCTCAACTAATGTAGCCATAGCGTCTCCAATTCCAGAAGCAAAGAGATAAGGTGGTGCATTGACAATCACTTCTGAGTCTACTAATACTAAATCTGGATTTTTGTCAAAGAATTTATAACTTTCAAAAACTCCTTCATCGGAATAAATGACGGACAACGCACTAGTTGGTGCATCTGTTGACGCAGTACTTGGTGCGATAATTACTGGTAGCTTTAAAAAATCTGCTACTGCTTTGGCTGTATCGATTGTTTTTCCTCCACCAACACCAATTACCAAATCAGAGGAATGCTCCTTGCCGATATCTGCTAGACGCTCAATCTCAGACTCTGACGATTCACCATGAAATTCTGCATAGAAATAGTCAATATTGGCTGCCTCGAAACTTTTTGTCACTGTATCTTTCGTAAGCTCCCACACGATATCATCTGATAATACTAGAGGTTTATTCCCAATTTTTTTTGTTTCATTTCCAATTGTATTTAATACTCCGGCACCTTGAATATAAGCACCTGGTGATATAAAGACTTTTTTATTCATTATTATCCCACTCCTAGTATTTTTTGTGAATGCATTCTAACAAAACTACTTTTTGATTTGTGGATTCTTTCACCTATAATTATATAAGAACATTTAGCTCAATGCAAATGGATGCTTATTAAGTATATCAATCAGAAATCAAGTAAAATTGACTCTTGACTGATTCTTAGTTACTAATATTTAATTCGGTCACGCACACAAAAATTTGAGTTTGAATATATACAAAAAGCGTAAGGTCGAGTAACTTATTCTTTTGGAGTCTTTAGAGTACTGTATGATGATCGCATAGTACAGGACATGAACTTTCGTTAACAGATCACCATCACGAATTCCGAGTAATAAGAAATAAAATAGTAAAGAGATTGGTACCAAAGTCAATTTTTAAAATATATGGTTCCACTTTTATATAGTATACACAAATAAAAAGAACCTCATTCGCCACTAAAGTGAAATTTACACTCTAGTTTTAGGAATGCGTTTTTGATTGAGTAATTTTCTCTCGTACATGCTTGTCATGTTATGTCCTTTCTTTCTCGTAGAGTTGGTATCCACTTTCACCCTTAATGTTTGCTCATGCTGGGCGAACAAAAAATCCACCTCCCATTATTCATCAGAATAACAAGAAGTGGACTTCTCAATACACTTTAATTTTGATTCACACTACTTCACAATGTAAGGAGAAAACTTACATCATGCCGCCCATTCCACCCATGCCACCCATATCAGGTGCGCCAGCGTTTTCTTCTGGAATGTCAGCAACAACTGCTTCAGTTGTTAAGAACATCGCTGCAACAGATGCTGCATTTTGTAATGCAGAACGTGTTACTTTAGTTGGGTCAACGATTCCCGCTTCAACCATGTTTACCCACTCACCAGTTGCTGCGTTAAAACCAACACCAAGTTCTTCTCGTTTTAGACGCTCAGCAACAATTGATCCTTCAAGACCTGCGTTTGTTGCAATTTGACGAACTGGCTCTTCTAGAGAGCGTAGTACAATGCTTGCACCTGTTGCTTCGTCACCTTCAAGATCAAGTTCAGCAACTTTTGCGTAAATGTTCATTAGTGCTGTACCACCACCTGAAACAATTCCTTCTTCAACAGCTGCACGTGTTGAGTTAAGGGCATCTTCAATCCGAAGCTTGCGCTCTTTAAGTTCTGTTTCAGTTGCAGCTCCAACTTTTACGACAGCTACTCCGCCAGCTAATTTAGCTAAGCGCTCTTGTAGTTTTTCTTTATCAAATTCAGATGTTGTTTCTTCAATTTGTGCACGGATTTGTTGTACACGTGATGAGATCACTTCTGGATTACCAGCGCCGTCAACAATTGTTGTGTTTTCTTTTGTCACAACAACTTTTGCTGCACGACCGAGTTGCTCAATTGTTGTTGATTTCAAATCAAGTCCTAGATCTTCAGTAACAACTTCTGCACCTGTAAGGGTACCGATATCTTCAAGCATTGCTTTACGACGGTCACCGAATCCTGGTGCTTTAACAGCTACTGCATTAAATGTGCCACGAAGTTTGTTTACAACAAGTGTTGCAAGTGCTTCTCCTTCAACATCTTCTGCAATGAGTAGTAATGGCTTGCTTTGTTGAACAACTTGCTCAAGCACTGGTAAGACGTCTTGAATGTTGTTAATTTTCTTATCTGTTACAAGAATATATGGATCTTCTAAAACAGCTTCCATCTTATCTTGGTCACTTACCATATATGGTGATGCATAACCGCGATCAAATTGCATCCCTTCAACAACTTCTAGCTCTGTGCTGAATCCTCTTGATTCTTCAACAGTGATAACGCCGTCATTGCCAACGCGCTCCATTGCTTCAGCAATTAGCTGGCCAACTTCTTCATCATTTGCAGAAATCGCTGCAACTTGTGCGATTGATTCTTTATCTTCAACTGTGTTTGAAATTTTTCTAAGTTCGTTTACTGCCTGATCAACTGCTTTTTCAATTCCACGACGGACACCAACTGGGTTTGCACCAGATGCAACGTTTTTCAAGCCTTCTTTAATCATTGCTTGTGCTAAAACAGTTGCTGTCGTTGTTCCATCCCCGGCGACATCATTTGTTTGCGATGCAACTTCAGAAACAAGTTGTGCTCCCATGTTTTCAAAGCGATCTTCTAATTCAATTTCTTTCGCAATTGTTACCCCATCATTTGTAATCAATGGTGAACCAAAGCTCTTATCTAAAACAACATTACGGCCTTTTGGTCCTAATGTTACTTTTACTGCATTTGCTAATGTATCAACACCGCGCAACATCGATTGACGCGCGTCTTCGCTAAACTTAATTTCTTTTGCCATTTGTAAAATTCCTCCTATTGTCTAAGTATTTATTTCATCTTGTTTTAATTAACCGATTACGGCTAAAATATCATCTTCACGTAGAACTAAGTAGTCTTTTCCTTGATACTTTAATTCTGTGCCTGCAAATTTTGCAAAAATAACGAGATTTCCTTCTTCTACTTCTGGAGTAATTTTGGAACCGTTATCCGCGACACGACCTGTACCAACAGAAACAACACGGCCTTGTTGTGGCTTCTCCTTTGCCGAATCTGGCAAGACAATACCACTTGCTGTTTTTTCTTCTTCTTCTACGAGTTCAATAATGACACGATCTCCTAATGGTTTTAACATGTTTAAAAACCTCCTCCATTTATTTGACTGTTTAATTTTTAGCACTCATCACCTTCGAGTGCTAACACAATTATTATAATAATAAATATACCTTCAATATGCAAGTAAAGTGATCATTTTTTAAAAAAATTTAACTTCAACTTTGTATTTATTCATTTTATGTTAGAATACGTATATTGATGTTTTGATTGGGAGGGTTTATATTTATGGTTAAACGATATATTGGTGTTATTTTTGTGTATCTTTTTGCACAGTTGTCTCCACTGCTTGTCTCTAAGATCTTAATCTCAAATGAACTTGATCTAACAAGCCATAACAATATCGTGATGAACTGGCAAGTGTTGAGTTTTTTAGTTGCTTTATTTGTTTCGATTATTTTATTGCATAAAACAGAGGAGCCATTCAACGATCGAAACTTTGCTAGTCCAGTGATGACCTTTGTTTGGATTGTGATCGGGTTCTTTATGGCAATCTTTGGTCAAGCGCTAGCAAATATCATTTATGCGTCAATTTTCGGCGAACTTGAGCAATCACAAAATACAGTTGAAATTATGCAGATCGCTCGTGCATACCCAATCTTCATAATTGTTGTCGCAATTGTTGGACCCATTTTAGAAGAATTTATTTTTAGAAAAATTATTTTTGGTGAAATATTTAAACGATCAAATTTTTGGATCGCTGGTATTATTTCTGGGTTAATTTTTGCTGTTGTCCATAACGACTTTACTCACTTACATATTTATTTCGTCATGAGCTTTGTATTTGCTTTTGTCTATGTAAAGTCAAAGCGAATCATTGTACCGGTCATGGCACATGTATTAATGAATACATTTGTTGTCATTGTTCAATTAACCTTCCCAGCAGAACTACTTGAACAAGTCAATTTCATTCAGATGATCTTAATAGGGGGATAATTTTCTTATGCATAGAGTATCACCATTAAGAAGTGCAATTTTTTACTTCATTATGGGTGCGATTTTTATTTATTTTGCTTTTCAAACCATTGATGAGACAGTTTTTAAGCCATTAACGATTCTTCTAGTTATTTTGGCAACACTAGAGTTTGGCGTCGGCATCCGCTTTCTCCAATTTCACATTAAAATAAAACGTCATCAAAAAAAGTAAGCAACAAGCTTGGTAGCCTGTTGCTTACTTCTTATCCATTGGGTAATGTTCAACAAAATAAATTAATGATTGTAATTCAACGGTCAAGTCAATATGATGCACGCGGACTTCTGTTGGAACGGTAATTCGGGCAGGTGTGAAGTTTAAGATCCCTTTTACTCCTGCTTTTACTAATTTGTCCGTTACACTCTGGGCAGCTGATCCTGGAACAGTTAAAATTGCAACGTCAATATTAGCCAATGTCTCTTCGAGCTGATTAATATCTTCAATTAACACGTGGCCAACTTCTGTGCCAATTACATCAGGATTGGCATCGTATGCCCGAATAATTTTAGTATTATTGCTCTTAGAGAAATTGTAATGTAAAAAAGCAGTACCAAGATTCCCAACACCAATTAAGGCAACATTTGAAACTGTGTCTTGATTCAAAGTTTTGCGGAAAAATTCTAATAAATATTCGACATTGTAGCCATAACCCTTTCTTCCAAGTGCTCCAAAATAAGAAAAGTCTCGTCTAATTGTTGCAGAATCAACTTTAACCGCTTCACTTAATTCCTTTGATGACACTCTCGTTTTCCCCTGAATGTGCAAATTGTTTAAGAAGCGATAATATAAGGGAAGTCTTTTTGCCGTGGCTTGAGGGATTTTGTTATTTAACTCCATCAATTACTCTCCTTCTATAAATGATCATTGTTCATCTCTGATCATAATCTTTGTTAATAGTGTAACAAATAATTGCTTGAATGTCTTTTTAAACGTGGATATTTTGAAAATAATCTTTATTTTGCTTAGTTTACAGGCAAATGATACGATATATTGAGATAGATGAGGTGGATAATCATGATTTTATTACAAATTAATCAATTAGTAAAACGATTTGGTGCTGAAACCATTTTAGACAATATAAAGCTAGAAGTGAAGTCAAACGATCGAATCGCAATTGTCGGTCGAAATGGCTCTGGTAAATCAACCCTTTTAAAAATAATGGCTGGGATTTTATCTTATGATGAAGGGGAAATCCATCGATCAAAAGATGTGACACTTGGTTACTTAGATCAACATACAGGTCTAGAAACCGATGAAACGATTTGGAATGAAATGAAAAAAGTTTTTAGCTCGTTAATTGAAGAAGAAAAAAATTTGCGAGAAATGGAAGCGAAAATGGGTGATCCCGATTTACTTGCTGATCAATCGCGCTATCAACAATTACTGAATCAATATGATCATCGACTGACAATGTTTAAAGCAAGCGGTGGTTATCAATATGAGTCTGATATTCAAGCGGTTTTACACGGCTTGAACTTTGCTGATTATGATTTTAACACACCAATTCATGAGTTAAGCGGTGGGCAAAAGACACGACTTGCTTTAGCAAAATTATTGCTCTCTAGACCAGATCTGTTAATTTTGGATGAACCGACTAACCATTTAGATATTACAACGTTATCGTGGTTAGAACAATTTTTACGTAGTTATCAAGGTGCTGTTGTGATCGTTTCACACGATCGTTATTTTCTCGACCATACGGTGGATATTGTTTATGAAATTGCTCATCAGCGTTCAAAAAAGTATCATGGCAATTATACGAAATATTTACACCAAAAAGCACTTGATTATGAAAGAGAGTCAAAAGCATTCGAGAAACAACAAACTGAAATTAAGCGGATGGAAGATTTTGTCCAACGTAACTTAGTACGAGCATCGACAACTAAACGTGCACAAAGTCGACGGAAACAACTTGAAAAAATGGAACGACTAGACGTGCCAAAAGGTGATGAATCAGCAGCTTCTTTTAGCTTCAGTATTAAACGCAGAAGTGGAAATGATGTATTAAAAGTCAAAGATTTATCATATCGATATCCTAATGAAGAAACGTTTACTTTTTCAAATTTAAGTTTTAACGTGAACCGCCAAGATAGAATCGCTTTGGTCGGTCCTAACGGGGTAGGTAAAACAACATTATTGAAAACAATCATCTCTGAATATAAAGCTACGACTGGTGAGCTGACGTTTGGTACTAACGTAGAGGTAGGTTACTACGATCAAGAACTCGCTAAACTTCATTCGCGAAAGACAGCCTTAATGGAGTTGTGGGATGAATTTCCCCATGTTAATGAACAGGAGATTCGGACAATCTTAGGGAATTTCTTATTTTCAGGGGATGATGTATTGAGCCCTGTCTCCACACTTAGTGGTGGAGAGAAAGCTCGACTAGCTTTAGCTAAATTAATGATGAAACAAGCTAACCTACTCATCTTAGATGAACCAACTAACCATTTAGATCTAACAAGTAAGGAGATTCTAGAAGCTGCTTTAATCGATTTTCCCGGAACGATTATTTTTGTTTCACATGACCGCTATTTTATTAATGAAATTGCCACACATATTTTTGAACAAAGTCATGGTGGAATTACGGTTTATTTAGGTGATTACGATTATTATTTAGCAAAGAAACAAGAAGAAGCTGAGATCGAAGCACTGAATCAAGAAAATTCGGTTACCAAAACAGCAATAACCGAGCCAAAAACAAACTATCATGAAGAAAAGCAGAAAAAACAGCAAGAGCGAAAACGTTTAAGACGTATTGAAGAAATAGAAACAGAAATAACTTTGCTGGAAGAAAAAATAAGCACTAATGAATCTGAACTTGTTAAACCAGAAGTGTACCAAGACCATGAAAAAGCGCTGGAATTCACAAAACACAATCAAGAATTAAATCAACGAATTGAGACATTGATGGAAGAGTGGGAAGTTTTACAAGAAGATTTAGTTGAATAATTGTTAAAAACAGAGATTACTTTAATGTTATCTAACTTAACGATAGCAAAAGTAATCTCTTTTTCATCCAAGTATTTGTCCACAAGCAAAACCTTACTTTATCAGTTATTAACTGACTTATGCACATTATCCACAGATGAAGTGGTTGTTATCCACCGTTTTTGTGCACAAGCACCTTGTTACTCCACTTGATTTCGAAAAACTTATGCACAGTTATGTGGATATGTTGTGTGTAAGTATTTTTACCGATTTCCATACATCTCTAAATCTAAGGCTGGATTTGCGTTCATTCCCCAATCTGAGCGGTTGCCTTTTTGATAAGCAATCATCCCAGCTGCACCAATCATCGCCGCATTATCTGTACATAAAGATAGAGGTGGAATTGATAATTTCACTTTTTGATCGCGAAATTTCTCCTCTAAAGCGGTTCTTAAACCACTATTTGCTGCAACTCCGCCAGCGATTATAACGTGGTTTACTTTATTTTCTTTGGCTGCTCGATAGGTTTTTTCAACTAAAACATCAATAACACTTGCTTGAAAGCTTGCTGCGATATCTGCTTTTTCTAGTACAATCCCTTTTTGCTTAGCATTGTGAAGTGTATTGATTACAGCTGATTTTAAACCACTAAAGCTAAAATCAAACGAACCTTCTTCTAACCATGCACGCGGGAAATCTAAGTTGTCTTTACCTTGTTTGGCAAGTCGATCAATTTCTGGACCACCCGGATAAGGAAGTCCCATCGTTCGAGCCACTTTATCATAAGCTTCTCCCGCTGCATCATCCCTCGTTTCACCAATCACCTCAAATTGACCGTGTTCTTGCATGAGAACAAGCTCTGTGTGGCCTCCTGAAACGACTAAGGCGAGTAAAGGAAATTGAAATTCTTCAATCAATCGATTGGCATAAATATGTCCTGCAATATGGTGGACACCAATTAACGGTTTGTCGTGAGCAAATGCTAAAGCTTTTGCAGTACTCACACCAACTAATAATGCCCCCACTAATCCTGGGCCTTCTGTAACAGCGAATGCATCAATATCTTCAGCTGTCATATTTGCTTTAGTAAAAGCCTCTTCTAAAACATGAGTAATTTGCTCAACATGATGTCTAGAAGCAATTTCAGGAACAACACCACCAAAACGTTTATGACTCTCTATTTGAGAAGCCACCACGTTTGAGACGATTTCATGACCATCCTTAATAATTGCAGCTGCTGTCTCATCACAACTTGTTTCAATCGCTAAAATATAAGTTTCTTTATTTTGACTCATAATCTCACCCACATCACAATCGCATCCTCATTATTATCTGTATAATAATTATTTCGAATACCCGCTTTTTCTAAACCAAATTTCTGGTACAATTTCTGTGCTTGGTTATTCGATTCTCTCACTTCTAATGATAAATTAGTCGCACCTTTTGTCATTGCATATTTGATCATATATTGAAATAGTAATGTACCATAACCCTGCCCTCTGTAAGTCGGATCAATAGCTATGTTCGTTACTTGTGCCTCATCAATTACTAACCAAAGCCCGCAAAATCCAATCATTTGCTGTTCCTTTTCAATGACAAAATAACAAGCAAAGCTATTCTCAAGTAATTCTTTTTTATATAAACTTTTCGTCCAAATCGTTGCAAATGACCTTCTTTCAATCTCCTCAACCTGATCAAGATCACTGAGCCCCATCGGACGAATCACAATATCATTCATTTGATTGCTCCCCTTGATTGGCCAACCAATTGACTTCAGCTTCAACAAGTCTTAAATAGCTTGGTACAAGCTGATGGACATCCTCTTCCTTACCTTGGGCCCCAGAAAGCGCTAATAAGCCAGGACGAGTCGTGTTAAGGCCTTCTGCGATAAAGATTGCTCGTTCACCTAAGCGATCAGTAATGGTTTCTTTAAATGAATCTAAATCAGGACTAATAAAAATAATTGGCTGATCTATTTTTGCTAACTCTTCTAACCAATCTGACATTAAACAATTTTGATCATCAATTATCGATTGACCATTTTGATCATATAAACCCGTGTATACAAGTTCTCTTCTAGCATCAAAAAAAGGACATATTAATGTGTTCCTGCCTTGTGCTTGTAAAGTTAAAGCCTCTAAACTTGATAGACCAACAACAGGAATTTTTAATGTCCAAGCTAACGTTTTTGCTGTAGATAGACCAATTCTAACACCTGTATATGATCCCGGCCCTTTTGCGACTACTATCTTTTTTAGATCTTTCGGTTTAATATCGACACTTTTTAATAATTGAACGACTGCTGGCATCAATCGTTTGGAATGTTTATTTTTACTGAGCGAACTATACTCAGCTATTACTTTTCCTTCTTGAGCCAAAGCGATTGCTAAAATTTCACTTGATGTATCAATTGCCAATATCGTCATCTACTAAGCTCCTCACATACATTTTCATAATATGAACCAATTGGATTGAGCGTAATTAATCGTGAGTCTCCATCTAAACGTTCAATCAAAAGTTCTAATCGTTCCTCTGGCAAAAATGAATTAATAAATTGTGGCCATTCGACAACTGTAATCGCTTGATCGGAAAAATAGTCATCAAAGCCAATATCTTCATCACTATCTTCAAGTCGATACGCATCAATATGATGAAGTGGGATTTCCGCTTGATAACTTTTAACAATCGTAAAAGTCGGACTATTAATTGTCCGCTTGACCCCAAGTCCTTGACCAAATCCCTTGGTAAATGTCGTTTTACCAACACCTAAATCACCAGTTAGCGTAATCACACTATTCGGACGCAATATTTGAGCTAATTTTTTTGCTAGTCTGTTTGTTTCAGTTTCTGAAGCTACTTTAATTGTTTTCATTCAATCACCTTAATTTTTATGAACATAGCCACTTGGACGTAGCTTGTTATAGTCATTATTATTCTTAATAAAAACAGTACCATTATTTTTTCCTTCTTCTCTTACTTTACCAATTATAACAACCGGCGTCTCAGTTTGCTTAGCTATTTGCTTAACTTTTTGCCAATTGCATGGAGAAACTGATCCGATCAGTTCAAAATCTTCTCCTCCATTTAAGATATATTTTAGTTGTTGATTTCGTGTAAATTGCTTAAGTGCATTAGAAATAGGAAGATCTCGTTCCTCTAAGTAAATTGCTAAGTTGGAAGCTTGAGCTAATTCATTCGCTTCACTCGCAATACCATCACTAATGTCATTTAAAGCAATCCGATCAATTGATGCTAATGCTTTAGCAAATTTTACTCGAGGAGTTGGCATCCGATGTCGATTAATTAAATATTCGGCCCCATTTAGGTCTGACTGTTCATTTAATAATAATTCAAGTCCAGCCGATGAATCACCTATCGTTCCCGTTACAAAAATAACATCACCCGGCTCCATTAAATGACGGTAGCGTACTTTATCACGCATAACTGCTCCATTTATTGTAACAGATAAAACAAGTTGCTCGCCAGTAACTGTATCTCCACCAATTAAATCGAGTTGATATTCTTTAGCAATTACATCCAGACCACGATAAATCTCGGCTAAACCTTGATCAGAGTAATGTGATGGAACAACAATCGAAACGAGATAAGAGATAGGATCTGCACCCATCGCAGCCATATCACTAATATTAGCCGCTAGCGCTCGATATCCAACATGAAAAGGTTTCATTGTTTTATTTGAAAAGTGAATTCCATCTACAAATGTATCAACGGCAGTCACTATATCTTGATAGGGCTGACGAAAAATAGCTGCATCATCCCCAATACCTTTTATTGTCGTTGAATTTCGATATGTTGATTGCTTAATTGATCGGATAAAATCAAATTCATTCATGTAGCTAAACATCCTTTCATTAACTACACCTATCATAGCAAAAAATATTAGGAATAGAAATAATCTGCAAATTATGTAATCAAAAAAACTGTTTTTTCTATTTGGTGATAGAAAAAACAGTTTAACATTTTAATTTAAATGGCGGTCCGGACGGGACTCGAACCCGCGACCTCCTGCGTGACAGGCAGGCATTCTAACCAACTGAACTACCGGACCATTGTAGTACATGAAACAAATTTTGGTTGCACTAAGGCACTACTGTTGTTTCACTAGCAAACGGTGATTATTCAACGTAGTACGTGAAACAAATTTTGGTTGCGGGGGCAGGATTTGAACCTACGACCTCCGGGTTATGAGCCCGACGAGCTACCAGACTGCTCCACCCCGCGACAATATAAAAATAATTAATTTTGAACAATATTATTAAAAATTGTTCTGGCTTAGCGACGTCCTACTCTCGCAGGGAAAACCCAACTACCATCGGCGCTGAAGAGCTTAACTTCTGTGTTCGGTATGGGAACAGGTGTGACCTCTCCGCTATCGTCACTAAACCATGGATATAATTGATATACCCTGAAAACTAGATAAGAAGTGCAACTGACAAGTGTCATCAACAAACAATTATTTAAATCACGGATCACGCCGCTTTTAATTTAATCTAGCTTCAACTCCCAGCAACTAGCGCCACTTCCTTCGGTTCAGTCCAGTGCGTACGTTGCTAAACGGTCGTTTCAGCCTTTTAATTTAGTTAAGTCCTCGATCGATTAGTATTCGTCAGCTTCACATGTCACCACGCTTCTACCTCGAACCTATCTACCTCATCGTCTCTGAGGGATCTTACTCTAATGATGGGAAGTCTCATCTTGAGGGGGGCTTCATGCTTAGATGCTTTCAGCACTTATCCTTTCCATACGTAGCTACCCAGCCATGCTCCTGGCGGAACAACTGGTGCACCAGCGGTATGTCCATCCCGGTCCTCTCGTACTAAGGACAGCTCCTCTCAAACTTCCAACGCCCACGACGGATAGGGACCGAACTGTCTCACGACGTTCTGAACCCAGCTCGCGTACCGCTTTAATGGGCGAACAGCCCAACCCTTGGGACCGACTACAGCCCCAGGATGCGATGAGCCGACATCGAGGTGCCAAACCTCCCCGTCGATGTGGACTCTTGGGGGAGATAAGCCTGTTATCCCCGGGGTAGCTTTTATCCGTTGAGCGATGGCCCTTCCATGCGGTACCACCGGATCACTAAGCCCGACTTTCGTCCCTGCTCGACTTGTAGGTCTCGCAGTCAAGCTCCCTTCTGCCTTTACACTCTATGAATGATTTCCAACCATTCTGAGGGAACCTTTGGGCGCCTCCGTTACTCTTTAGGAGGCGACCGCCCCAGTCAAACTGCCTGCCTGACACTGTCTCCGAACCGGATCACGGTCCTGGGTTAGAAGGTCAACACGATCAGGGTGGTATCCCACCGACGCCTCCACGTAAGCTAGCGCTCACGCTTCTACGGCTCCCACCTATCCTGTACAAATCGTATCGACATTCAATATCAGGCTACAGTAAAGCTCCACGGGGTCTTTCCGTCCTGTCGCGGGTAATGCGCATTTTCACGCATAGTATAATTTCACCGGGTCTCTCGTTGAGACAGTGCCCAAGTCGTTGCACCTTTCGTGCGGGTCGGAACTTACCCGACAAGGAATTTCGCTACCTTAGGACCGTTATAGTTACGGCCGC
>NZ_BAABDL010000100.1:13424-15817 GCF_039539605.1 Amphibacillus indicireducens
GTGTCAGCCCCTATACTTCGCCTTGCGGCTTCGCAGAGACCTGTGTTTTTGCTAAACAGTCGCTTGGGCCTATTCACTGCGGCTTCTTCTAAAAGAAGCACCCCTTCTCCCGAAGTTACGGGGTCATTTTGCCGAGTTCCTTAACGAGAGTTCTCCCGCTCACCTTAGAATTCTCATCTCGCCTACCTGTGTCGGTTTGCGGTACAGGCACCTGTGTCCTGGCTAGAGGCTTTTCTTGGCAGTGTGGAATCAGAAACTTCGGTACTAAAATTTCCCTCCCCATCACAGCTCATGATTGGTGTCAGACGGATTTGCCTATCTGACTCACTCACTGCTTGGGCGTGCACATCCATCAGCACGCTTTTCTTATCCTCCTGCGTCCCCCCTTCGCTCGTAACGGTCACGAGGTGGTACAGGAATATCAACCTGTCATCCATCGCCTACGCCTTTCGGCCTCGACTTAGGTCCTGACTAACCCTGAGTGGACGAGCCTTCCTCAGGAAACCTTAGGCTTTCGGTGAAGAAGATTCTCACTTCTTTTTCGCTACTCATACCGGCATTCTCACTTCTAAGCGCTCCACCAGTCCTCTCGGTCTGACTTCACTGCACTTACAACGCTCTCCTACCATTGTTCAAAGAACAATCCGTAGCTTCGGTGATACGTTTAGCCCCGGTACATTTTCGGCGCAGCGTCACTCGACCAGTGAGCTATTACGCACTCTTTAAATGGTGGCTGCTTCTAAGCCAACATCCTGGTTGTCTGTGCAACGCCACATCCTTTTCCACTTAACGTATACTTTGGGACCTTAGCTGACGGTCTGGGTTGTTTCCCTCTCGACTATGAACCTTATCACCCATAGTCTGACTCCCAAGTTTATATCTCTGGCATTCGGAGTTTGACTGAATTCGGTAACCCGATGAGAGCCCCTCGTTCAATCAGTGCTCTACCTCCAGGATACGTATCTTGAGGCTAGCCCTAAAGCTATTTCGGAGAGAACCAGCTATCTCCGTGTTCGATTGGCTTTTCACCCCTACCCACACCTCATCCCCGCATTTTTCAACATACGTGGGTTCGGGCCTCCAGTCAGTGTTACCTGACCTTCACCCTGGACATGGGTAGATCACACGGTTTCGGGTCTACGACCTTCTACTACATACGCCTCTTTCAGACTCGCTTTCGCTGCGGCTTCACCTTTTAAGGGTTTAACCTTGCAGAAAATCGTAACTCGCCGGTCCATTCTACAAAAGGTACGCCGTCACCCATTAACGGGCTCCGACTACTTGTAAGCACACGGTTTCAGGTACTCTTTCACTCCCCTTCCGGGGTACTTTTCACCTTTCCCTCACGGTACTGGTTCACTATCGGTCACTAGGGAGTATTTAGCCTTGGGAGATGGTCCTCCCAGATTCCGACGGAATTTCACGTGTTCCGCCGTACTCAGGATCCACATCGGAGGTGATGATCTTTTCACTACAGGGCTGTTACCTTGTATCGCGGACCTTTCCAGGTCGCTTCGTGTAAATCGTCACTTTCTAACTCCTAATGATGTGTCCTACAACCCCAAGAAGCAAGCTTCTTGGTTTGGGCTAATTCCGTTTCGCTCGCCGCTACTTAGGAAATCGCATTTGCTTTCTCTTCCTCTGGGTACTTAGATGTTTCAGTTCCCCAGGTCTGCCTCATTTAACCTATGGATTCAGTTAAATGTACCACTCCATTACGAGTGGTGGGTTCCCCCATTCGGAAATTCCCGGATCAATGCTTACGTACAGCTCCCCGAGACATATCGGTGTTCGTCCCGTCCTTCGTCGGCTCCTAGTGCCAAGGCATCCACCGTGCGCTCTTTCTTACTTAACTAACGCTTGCTTTTCTACTTCAAAGTAAAAAAGACTTTCGGTCTTACTTGTTTAAAAGTTTGATTTGATGTCTTGTCATACAGTTCTGTGATCATCCTTTTAAAAGAATGGTTCACAGCCTGTTTCTTCTTATCTAGTTTTCAAGGTACATGTGAATAGGATCATGTTCATCCTATGATAGAGAGAATTGATCCCTCAAAACTGAACCAAACAACACAACCGTTAAGTCAGCTCAAATGAGCTGTTCCTAGTCTCAGTCTAGCTCCGATGCCTATCGACTAGCAGATTTCGAATGCCTTCCTACGATAAAGAAGACTTGCCGTCTGGCTTTGCCAGAGGCTTAGTCGCACTTATGCCCGTTAGGGTGAAAGTCAATATCGATTCGCTTACGCTCATCGTATTTCCTTTATCTCGTCAGTCCTTCTCCAATCTGTACGTCGATGTTCAAGGCATCTACGCCTCCTGATTTTCCTTAGAAAGGAGGTGATCCAGCCGCACCTTCCGATACGGCTACCTTGTTACGACTTCACCCCAATCAT